>NZ_JBGCUE010000002.1:300000-387566 GCF_041102575.1 Tenuifilum sp. 4138str
TGGCGTTTTGAGTTAACGTCTCCAATTTTTAGGTTCAGCAGCTCGCTTCGATGGAGTCTATCCTAATATATCGGGACCCGGAATGACAGAATGCGTTGATCGTTGTTCGTAAAATTGACCTCACTCCCAGCCCCTCTCCTGATATGAGAGGGATAAGCAATTAGGAAACTTTTTTGCAGAGTTAAAGTCTCCCCTTTCAGGGGAGATTTAGAGGGGTCAACTAGGTTGAATATGGGTAACGACTTCACCCCAGCCCTTTTCCCTGAGAATGGATGGATCAGAAGAAGCAAGTAGTGGTATTTCAGCCTTGATTTTCTTTGGTTCTTTCTTGTATCAAGACAAGAAAGAACGTGTAAATAATTCTTTGTAATAATTTTTCTTTTGCGATGCAACTTTTCAGGATCGCTCTTCGGATTATGTATTGCGTGCATCGCAATACAGGGAGTAGTTATGGAGTTACAAATGTAATGCCCCTATGGGGCTGGTCGCGCTAAACTTAAAGGAGATTCCTCGACTAGCTCGGAATGACAATACCATTGGCTCCCTCTCTCACTTTGTCATGCTGAGACTCGTCGAAGCATCTTTTTTATCCTTTAATCCCTCTTGAATGGTTTTATTGCAATCGCTCTTTGCCATGCTTTCCTGTTGCGATGCAACGCTTCGTCCTTGCTCTTTGGATTATACAATACGTGCATCGCAAAATAATTTGAATACCTCAATCCCCTGGGTTAAAACCCAGGGCTAATGTGATTTGCCCTTTCAGGGCGAATAAAATTCTTCTAACTTCTTTTAACTTCCTCTAACTTCCTTACCTCCTGTTCTTTAACGTTTAACGGTTCACGTCTCACGGTTCACGGTTCACGCCTCACGGTTCACGCTAAATACCTCGCATTCCTTTAAATTCATCTAACTTCTTCTAACTCCCTATAACTTCCTCTAACTTCCTCTAACCTCCTTACCTCCTATTTTTAACGTTAGACGTCTCACGGTTCACGCTTAACGCACACTTATCCTTATTCAATTCTAACTATTCCCCGTTTCCCCCTCTTACTTTAACCTCTTTTTTTCTATCTTTGCAGGCTGAAATCAACTTTAACAAAATCAGGCTTTTATATGGACTACAATTTTAAAGAGATTGAACAGAAATGGCAGGATTACTGGCGTAAAAACAAGACATATAGGGTTGATGTTGACCCCTCAAAGCCCAAGTACTACGTACTTGATATGTTCCCGTACCCCTCCGGAGCCGGATTACATGTAGGTCATCCGCTGGGATACATTGCATCCGATATTTACTCCCGCTACAAAAGGCTTAACGGCTTTAATGTGCTTCACCCCATGGGCTACGATGCCTTTGGCCTACCGGCAGAGCAGTATGCCATTCAAACCGGTCAACATCCTGCCATTACCACCGATAACAATATTAAGCGCTACCGCGAGCAGCTCGATAAGATTGGCTTTAGCTACGACTGGGATCGCGAATTCCGCACCTGCGACCCCAAGTACTACAAGTGGACCCAGTGGGCTTTTATTAAGATGTTCAAGCACTGGTACAACAACAAAACCCAAAAGGCTGAGCCCATTGAGAACCTTATTGCTGAGTTTGAGCAAAACGGTAATATTAATGTTGATGCGGCCTGTAGCGAGGTTCGTACCTTTAGCGCCTCGGAATGGAAAGCCATGAGCGAAAAGGAACAGCAGGAGATTTTGCTTGCTTACCGCCTGGCCTACCTTGCCGATGTTATGGTAAACTGGTGCCCTGCACTGGGAACAGTACTGGCAAACGACGAAGTTAAGGAGGGTGTCTCCATTCGTGGCGGCCATCCGGTTGAACAACGCAAAATGCGTCAGTGGTGTCTCAGGATATCGGCTTACGCCGAGCGACTACTCAACGATCTCGACCAACTCGACTGGACTGACTCGCTTAAGGATATTCAACGCAACTGGATTGGCAAATCCGAGGGTGCCGAGGTTTGGTTCCGAATTGATGGTACCGACCGTAAAATACTAATTTTCACCACCCGTCCCGATACCATTTACGGCGCAACCTTTATGGTGTTGGCACCCGAAAGCGAACTGGTTGATGAGCTTACTACCCCCGAGTATGCTGAGAAAATGGAGCAATACCGTCAGGAGGTTAAGCGAAAAACCGAGCGTGAGCGCATGGCAGAAGCCCGCAAGGTAACCGGTCAATTTACCGGTAGCTACGCCATTAACCCATTCACCAACGAGCGTATACCTATTTGGGTAAGCGAATACGTTTTAGCTGGCTATGGAACTGGCGCCATTATGGCGGTTCCTGCCCACGATAGCCGCGATTTTGCCTTTGCCAAAACCTTTGGGCTACCTATTATCCAAACCGTTATTCGCCCAGGCGAGCAACCCACCAACCCTGAGTCGTGGACAGAATCGTACGATTCAAAGGAGGGTGTTGTTATCAATAGCCCACTTATCAATGGCTTAGAGGTAAAAGATGCCATTTCAAAGATATGTGAGGTGATTGAATCGCGCGGGCTGGGCAAGCGTAAGGTAAACTATCGCCTACGCGATGCCATTTTCAGCCGCCAGCGATACTGGGGTGAGCCATTCCCTATTTTCTACAAGGACGGAATGCCTTACCCGCTGCCCGAGGAAAAATTACCCCTTGAACTCCCCGAGATTGATGCCTACCTACCCACTGAAAAGGGCGAACCACCCCTTGGACGTGCCAAAAACTGGCATACCCCTGAGGGTTACCCCTATGAGCTTAGCACCATGCCTGGCTTTGCAGGCTCCTCGGCATACTACCTACGTTACATGGACCCCCATAACGATAATGCTCTTGTTTCGGCCGAAGCCAATAAGTACTGGGAAAACGTTGACCTTTACATTGGCGGAACCGAACATGCCGTGGGACATCTTATTTACTCAAGGTACTGGAATAAATTCCTATACGACCTTGGTTACGTTTGCAAGCAGGAGCCCTTTAAAAAGCTGATAAACCAAGGAATGATTCAGGGCCGATCAAACTTTGTTTACCGTGTTAAGGGAACAAACCAATTTGTATCGCACAACCTGAAGGATAAGTACGATGTAACCCCAATACACGTTGATGTTAACATTGTAAGCAACGATATACTTGATATTGAGGCATTCCGTAAGTGGCGTCCGGAGTTCGAGAATGCTGAGTTCATTCTGGAAGATGGGAAATACGTATGCGGATGGGCAGTGGAAAAGATGAGCAAGAGTATGTGGAATGTGGTTAACCCCGATACCATTGTTGAGCGCTATGGTGCCGATACCCTCCGCATGTACGAGATGTTCCTTGGCCCCCTAGAGCAAAGCAAACCTTGGGATACAAATGGTATTGATGGCGTACATAAGTTTCTCCGAAAGTTCTGGAGGTTATTCCATAACAATGCCAATGAGTTTGAGGTATCAGGCAACGAACCTACTGCACAAGAGCTCAAGGTTCTTCATAAAACCATTAAAAAGGTTACTGAGGATATTGAGAAGTTTAGCTTTAATACCGGAGTATCGGCCTTTATGATTTGCGTGAACGAGCTCTCCGATTTGAAATGTAACAAGCGCGCCATACTTGAACCGCTAACCGTTTTAATTGCTCCCTATGCTCCACATATTGCCGAGGAGTTATGGCATCTGCTTGGACATGAAACATCGGTAAATACTGCCGCTTGGCCTAAGTTCAACGAGGAGTACATTAAGGAATCGACCTTTACCTGTCCTATTTCGTTTAATGGTAAAACGCGTTTTACCCTTGAACTACCGTTAAACCTTAAGGCCGATGAGGTGGAAAAAATTGTTTTAGCCGATGAAAACACGCTAAAATACCTGGATGGCAAGCAACCCAAAAAGGTAATTGTGGTTCCAAACAAAATTGTAAATATTGTTGTTTAGTCAAATAATATTTTTGCAGATTTCAAAAAAGTAGTATCTTTAGTAAACCCTTATTAATCATTATTATACTTACAAAACATTCAATAGAAAGGAGTGCGATATGGACAAATCGGACAACAAAACCAAATCGTTCAAGGACTTGGTAGTATGGCAAAAAGCCCACGCTTTTGTGCTTAATATTTACCAGCAGGTAAAAATTTTTTCCGACGATTATCAAGCCATTGTGGGCGACATGCTTTGTGAAAGCGCCACTGCCATTGCAACCAACATTGTTGGAGGCTACAAGAAGAAGGATCGCGAGGACAAGCTACTCTTTTTAACCACCGCTCAGGAAGCCCTTGAGGAGTGCCGTTACTACATTACCCTTGCCACTGATTTACACCTCTTGGATTCATTCCAAGCCGACGAGCTAGAGAATAACCTCAACGAGGTTAGCTACCTGCTTAACTCTTACGCACGTTCCATCAAACGTCGTAAGGAAGGTGATTACAAAAAAGATGATGATTTAAAAGACGAGTAGTAGGAATTTGTTTAGAGAATGACTACAGCCAATATTTTTAAAACAGTCCGATCCTATGCCATCATAGTGTTCGGGCTGTTGCTTTATGCGCTATCGTGGACAGCCTTTTTGATTCCACATAAAATTACTGGCGGAGGTGTTTCGGGTATAGGTGCGCTTGTTTACTATGCTACTGGCATTCCAATGGGTTACACCTACTTTTTAATAAATGTAGGGCTCATCCTTTTAGCCATTAAAATGCTGGGAGCCAACTTTGGGGTGAAAACCATTTTTGGTGTTACTGTTGGCGCTTTTCTACTATCGCTGCTCCAAATGACAATAAAGGTTGCAGTGGTTGAGGACAAGTTTATGTCCACAATCATTGGCGGTGCGCTTGCAGGTGTTGGGCTTGGGGTTGTGTTCACTCAGGGTGGCAGTACTGGTGGTACCGATATCATTGCCATGATAATCAATAAGTACCGCAACATTAGCCCAGGCCGTATAATAATGCTTTGCGATGTTTTCATCATTGGCTCATCGTTTTTGGTTCTACTCGACCTTGAGCCCGCCAAGCGTATCGAAACCATTGTTTATGGCTATGTGGCCATGGCCATCACGGCTTACTCGCTCGATGCAGTTCTTTCGGGTACAAAACAATCCGTTCAGGTATTTGTCTTCTCAAAGCGATACCAGGAAATTGCCGATAGGATTACATCTGAGATTAACCGTGGAGTAACCGTGGTTGATGGAATGGGCTGGTACACAAAAGAATCGCAAAAGGTGCTAATCTCACTTGTGCGTAAGCACGAGGTTAGCGATGTGTATAAAATAATTAAGGAGGTTGACCCCGAAGCGTTTATTTCGGTTGCAACGGTTACCGGGGTTTACGGAAGGGGGTTTGAACGCATCAGGCACTAGCCTGCCCAGTTTTCCCTATCCAAGCTACGATACTGAATTGCCTCAGCCACATGCTGGGGCAATATTTTTTCGGATTGCTCAAGGTCGGCAATGGTACGGGAAACCTTTAGAATTCGATCGTATGCCCTTGCTGAAAGGTTTAGCCGTTCCATGGCTGTTTTCAGGATGGCCGTTCCGGCCTCATCAAGTACGCAGAACTGCCGTATCAGCTTGGAGGTCATTTGAGCATTACAGTGCACATCGGCCCAGGGGACAAAACGCTCCTCCTGAATCTGTCGGGCTTTTACCACCCGCTCCCTGATTTGGGCGCTACTCTCGGCTGGTGGAGCCGACGCAAGCTTATCGAATGGGACCGGGATCACCTCAACATGGATATCAATACGGTCGAGCAGCGGTCCTGAAATGCGATTTAGGTACTTTTGCACAACTCCGGGCGAACACACGCATTCCTTTTCAGGATGATTGTAGTAACCGCATGGGCAGGGATTCATTGAGGCAACTAACATGAAGCTGGCGGGATACTCAACCGTAAACTTTGCCCGCGATATGGTTATAACCCTGTCCTCAAGGGGTTGGCGCATAACCTCTAAAACAGTTCTTTTAAACTCGGGTAACTCATCGAGAAAAAGTACGCCGTTATGGGCGAGCGATATTTCACCGGGCTGTGGAAACTGTCCACCACCAACAAGAGCAATGTCGGAGATGGTATGGTGAGGACTACGGAATGGCCTACGGGTCATCAATGATGTATTCCGGTCAATCTTACCTGCAACGGAATGAATTTTGGTGGTCTCAAGCGCCTCGCGCAATGTTAAGGGGGGAATAATTGTTGGTATCCGCTTGGCAAGCATTGTTTTTCCGGCACCAGGCGGGCCTATCATAATGATGTTGTGTCCTCCTGCAGCAGCCACCTCAAGCGCCCGCTTAACGTTTTCCTGCCCCTTAACATCGGAAAAATCAACATCGTAGTTGTTGGCGTGGGCAAAAAACTCCTCGCGGGTGTTCACAATGGTTGGCTCAAGAGTGCTATTGCCATTAAAAAAGTCAACCACCTGTTTGATATGCTCAACCCCGTAAACGTCGAGGTTGTTTACCACGGCAGCCTCACGGGCATTCTGCGAGGGAACAATAAAACCTTTAAAACCCTCCTCGCGGGCCTGAATGGCTATGGGCAAAACCCCTTTAATGGGCTGTATAGCGCCGTCGAGCGAAAGCTCACCCATGATAACGTAATCCGGCAGCAAATCGGGTTTAATCTGTTCCGATGCAGCCATAATGCCAATGGCCAGTGGTAAATCGTAAGCCGAGCCCTCCTTGCGGATGTCGGCCGGAGCCATGTTGATTACGATTCTCTTTTTGGGAAACTTGTAGCCATTAGTCTCTAGTGCCGACATAACACGCTGTTGGCTCTCCTTAACAGCGCTATCGGGTAACCCAACAAGGAAAAAGTTTACCCCTTGCCCAACACTTACCTCAATGGTAATTGTTGTTGCTTTGATGCCATGAACCGCACTACCAAAGGTCTTTACAAGCATAACTCGATAAAAAACCGGAATAGTTTGGCCTATTCCGGTGATTTCATTAATGGCATACCGATAAGGTTCTTGCCTCTTGCATCAGCTTACGGGTTAATTTGCTTAGCTCAACCTTTGCGGCCATAAGTTCGTCAGGACTTGCAGCTGCACAAAGAACCTCAATGGCTTGATTTTCGGCATCATTGCATCCATCGGGGTCATCTGAAGTAGCTTTTTCCTTATCGCAGTAATATTTGCTATCGCCTACCTCGTAGTAACAGTCCCCTCCATCGGTTGGGCAACAAACGTTGGCGATTTCACACTGGGGTGGCTCAAATTTCTGGCAAACATCCTCTTCTTCCTTTTCGCAACCCCAGGTTAGGAATGCCAGCACTGCTCCTAGAATAATTGGGGCAACCAGTAACTTCTTTCGCATAACTTTATTGGTTTAAGTGTTTAACTATGATAGATTTGAACTGCTCAAAGGGCATATAACCCCGAAAAACTCTACCCTCAATAACAAATGTAGGTGTTCCGGTAAATCCAAATTTATCAAATTCGTTCCGGATTTGCAAAATATAATCCATCGATTCATTCCCTAGAATGCACTCAGCAACCAGTGGGTCGCTATCAATGAAATGGTTGACCATTTCACGGAACTCGTCACTATATATCACGCTACTATTTGTAACTAGCAGCTCATGCAACTTCCCATAATACCCGTATCGGTTAATACATACTGCTGTTTTCACCTCATTTATCCGGTCAGTGTTATTTGAGTGCTCCACTATTTTCAAAACCAAGCGTACCTTTCCGTTGGAAATGAATTCCCTTTCAAGCTCAGGATAAACCTCAGTAAAAAAAAGCCTGCAGTAACCGCAATGGTAACTTATGTACGCGTAAATGGTAAGCTGAGCCGAATCGCTTCCAAACGTTATATCTAGAGGATTGGATGAAATAGGTGCGACTAGCTTACTAGTCCTATTTTGGACCAATTGCCACGCTTTTATGCCAATTAAAACGATAAGTACAATGGAAATCGCTACTGCAATCCACTCAATTGGTCTTAACTTCCTTCCCATCCTTATTTTCATCAGCTGGTTTCCGTTTGGGTTCCTTTCTGTCCAATTCGGTACTAAAGTTCATTACATGGGGGTGAAAAACCAAATTAAGCCCGCGTTCCTGAACGCGAATGGTGGCCTTCATGATAGCCTGTAACTCCTTAGTATCAAACCCATATTTTGATTCTTTTCCTCTTTCAAACGCTACAAGGTATAGCCCTGAGCGTTTAGCCTTGTTTGGCCCTTCAAATCCCTCGTCCTTCAAACCCTGTTTTTTCAAAAGCTTTTTGGATTTTCCAAGCATTACATCACCGGGGTAAACCACAAAGTGATACTCGTAGTCATCGGCAAAGCTTTGCATACCGTAAACCGACATATCCATGGCGGTACTTACGATGTTGGTTTTTGGGAAGTAAATCTGGTTGTTGTAAATAAACACGCTTGTTTCCAGGGTATTAAAGACAATATTGTTTAACTCATTAAGGTTAGTAAACTTTGACAGCTCCATGGCAGGCTCAAAGTTGTATATACCTCCATTTTCAAGCTTAAAGTTGCCTAAAAGGTTCATCTTGTCATATAGCAGGTTGGTGTCCTGCATCACAATTCGCCCAAAAACCGTACCTGTAACTATTCCATCGATATTTTTATGGGTGATATAATCCTGCTCAAAATCGTCGTTTTGTTCTAGCAGCTGCTTGATATTTACCCTATTCGATTCATTCTTGAACTCAATGATTTCCAGTGGATACTTGCGGGTGTCGTAAACCAACGAGGTAACTAAACTACCCCCAAAAGCATTCATTCGTAGTTCATCAAGTACATAGAGGCTATCGTCAATTCTAAATTTTGTAGATAGGTTATCAAGAATTACCTTCCCGTATTTTATTCTGTCAACCTTAGCAATACCCCTAACAATGTATTGAGGCATGTAGGATGATGATGTATCAGATGGAATGGAATCGGAAATGGTTGGAATCGAATCGTTTTGGGATAGGTTTGTTGAATCTTCTTCCATAAATGGAAGGAACATGTCGTAATCTATCTTGTTAGCCCAAAGCGACGTGTTAACAATCAGCTTTTTGTCTTTTTCCTCTTTGAGAAATGCCTTGTATACATTCCAAATTGATGTGGAATCGGATTTGAATTCAAGGTCTTTGTAATTTCCTAACAGATTACTAATTCTAATCGTATCGTTTGCCATTGAAAGGGTAAGCGATAGCCTATCGATGCCAATCAGGCTATCGTTGGGCAATGAAAAACCAAAATCATTGATTTGCGCAGCAAACATGCTGTTCTCAAATAGGATTGGCATTATCTGCTTATCAATTGAATCGGGGTTAATTGTTCCCGATGTGCTAAATCCAAAATCTATCTTACCGGTAACAAGGCTAACAAGCGTATCGGGAATAAATTGCTGCACCTCATCCAAATCGACATACAAACGGCCTTCGGCTTTGAAAACGGGGCTTTTCAAGTTTTTGAACTTCATCTTACTGCTAAAACTACTATTGCCCATGGCAATATGAAGCGTATCGACCCTTACATCAATTTTATCGAGCTCCGATATCCGTCCTATGACCTTTACTTTAAGTAAACCATCCTTTAAACCTACCTTATAGGCAGGCAAACGTAATGAGAGGTTGTTTACCGTTAGTTCCTTGCCAGGGCTATATGTTACCTCGGCATTTAATTCCTTTACAACATTAACCGTATCTACCCCAGCATTGATATTGCTAAAAGTTAAGGAAAATCCTGTGTTGTCCATAAAGTAATCGGAGCTGTTCACATCAAGGTATTCGGGCATTTTACCCCTGGTAAAAAATTTAGCATCAATCAAACCGGAAAGTTCTGTCAGAATGCTATCGGGTAGCAATGGGGCAAACTCGTCGAGGACAAGATGCATATCGCCTTGAATGTTGTAAAGCGGTTTGCTTGGATTTTTCAGCCTAAGAGTTAGGTTAGCCCTGCTTTGCTGAGTTTCAAGATTGAATTTTTTAATATTTACTGCTGATGTGGCAAGGTAGTTCGGGTTAGGGATTGAAACGCTTCCCTCGAAGTCAAGCTTATTTACTTTTGGGTATTGTTTTGTTTCAACTACACCTTTCCTCAAGTCAAAATCAACAAAAACGCTTGGAAGCATTAGGGTATCGTATAAATACCCCCTAACAATTGTGTTAAACTTAAGGGTTCCTCCAAGCTTCGATAATCCATACTCCTTAATCATACCCTCAGGAACAAAGCCATAAAGCTCGGCAAGGTTAAGTTTTGGCAAAGCAAGGCTAAAATCCATCCAGATTGAATCCGATAGGGTTGCGTTACCAGTGGCTTTAAGTTCAATGCCATTTACATCAAGCTTGGCAAAGTCGAGTAAAAGGTTTCCATTATCGTAATCAACACTGTACGAAAAGTTGAGGTTTGTAACCTTCTCCAGTGGTAAATCGGCAAACCGGGTATTGGTTACAACAATTTCGCCTTTACTTTTTCCCCAGATACTATCGCCCGAAACCCTTCCCTCAAGGTGAAGTTCAGGAATAACAATATCCGCTGCAGCCTTTAGCTTTTGGTCGGAATATGTTAAGTGAATATCGCTAAGGGTAAGATTCTTTAAAAGAATGTTTAGAATGGTTTGGGTAACTGTATCTACAGGAGTTTCAACTGTATCGGGAGGTATTAAAAAATCAAAATTCGATTTCCCAGTAGAGTCAACAAGGTAATTTACTCTAAATCCATTCAGCTCAACCCCGTTAATTATTACCTTATCTTTGAGTAGTGGGTATGCCTTTACGGAAACAAAAACGTTTTTAAACCCAACCAGTGTATCAGGTAAACTCCCTATACCAATTACGCGCACCGAGTCGGCCTGCTGACCTAACTTAAAGTCAGATATGCGAACTGTAAGATTTGGAAATTCCCGAAAAGGAACTAACGAAACCTCCCCGTAGGAGATAGGTGCTTTTAGACTTGATTCAATCTCCTTAACCGCAAGACGAATAATGCTTCCCTCAAACAGCTTTGCAATCCCAATAATAATGAATACCAGTAGGTGTAGAAAGATAATAGTTAGGCCAAAATACTTTAACAACCTTACAACAAAACGCTTTGTCTTCATACCCTGTAATCGGAATTATTAGTTTTTGCAATCGGAGTTACTAAAGAACTTCCATTTACGGTACTTACGTAATGTATTGTTGAGCTCTGAACCTCGGAGGTTCTTTGCAATAACTACGCCCGAACTGTCCACCAGAAAGTTCATCGGTATAGCATTGATACTGTACGCTTTTGCAGCCTCGCTCCGCCAACCCTTTAGGTCGCTTACATGGTAAGGCCATACTAATTTATCGTCGGCTATTGCGTTTACCCAGTTATTGCGTTTCAGGTCAAGCGATACGCTGAATATCGCAAATCCATTTCCATTGGTAAAGCATGCATCCTTGTACTTATTGTAAACCTCTGCAAGTACAGGGTTTTCCTTTCTACAGGGCGAGCACCACGATGCCCAAAAATCGACCAGCACCAGTTTCCCCCTTAACGACGAAAGCTTAAACTCCTCACCATTGGGACCATTCCCAGTGATATCAGGGACTATCTGCCCAACAGTAATCTCCTGCGAATAACCACTTTGGCATAAAGCCATTGCGCTGATTACCAAAAGGTGTATTAGGTTAATTCTCATGCTTGGAATTTTATTCTTTTCAACTCAAATTTCATGCAATTTATGGAATTTTAAACAGATTTTGGGTGAAATGAGAAAATAAAAATTGGGGGAATTTTTTTTGGATAGTTGTTAGTGTTTTGTGTTTCGTGTTTTGTGAAATGCTTTTTTTTCTCTTTCAACTATCAACCATCAACTGTAAACTCTGCTCGTCAACCTGAGCGGCCTGTCCCGCCCTAGCGGGGAGCGAAGGATCTCTACCTTTGGTCAGTATTGATATGGTTCGGCAAAGCTCAGCATGACAACCTTCTTATGAACAACGAGCAACAGTGAGTATCACAGAGTTACACAATGCCACACTATGTTACACAAAGTATGTGACGTGCTATTCACGAATAACGATCAACGAACAACGAGCAACGAAGACTGCTTCCAGCCCCGTAGGGGCTAAATGTTTGTAACCCCATGGCTACTCCCGCATTTAAAACGATGCACACAATACATATTCCAAAGAGTAACTCTAATGCGTTGCATCACAATGGGAAAGCATGGCAAAGAGCGATTTACACGTTCTTTCTTGTCTTGATACAAGAAAGAACCAAAGAAAATCAAGGCTGAAAAGCCCGACCCGATGGGTACCCCGTGGGTGGAACTGCCACGCGATACTATTCGCCACGCCTGCGGCGTGACTCATGTGGTATCGCTTACTAAGCCCACCACCACGTTCCACCCCCGACCCATTAGCGGGTTAGGCTTTTATGCCAATGCTTATATCGCTCCTTATTGGTTGAGGAAACACGTTAATAGAGAGTTGCAGGTTCTAAGAGATGCTTCGACTAGCTCAGCATGACAATAGTTTCACGAACAACGATCCACGAACAACGCTTACAGCCCCGTAGGGGCGTAATATTTGTAACACAATAACTACTCCCAACTTTTGCGTTGCACGTAATACTTTTTCCAAAGAACAATACTGAAAGGTTGCATCGCAATGTGAAAGTATGACAAAGAGCAATTGCAAGAAAATCAATCAAAAATGGATTAAGGAATGCAGGTATAAAGAGATGCTTCGGCGAGCTTAGCAGGACAAAAACATTAACCACATTGAAATATGAATTTGAGAGCTGAAAATTTTAACCGGACTCAACATGGTCATTTTTTATCCATTCTATTAAAATAAAAAAACCGGTCCACGCAGGACCGGCTTTGAAATAACCTTACAGCTTAAAAAACTCAATTTGCTCACTTAACCGTTGAGCCTCATAGGCCAATTGGGATGCATTCTGTGACATCGACTCAGCCGCCGAGGCGTTTTGCTGGGTAAGCTGGTTTAACTGCTGAATGGCGTTATTTACCTGGTTAGCCCCATTGGCTTGCTCAACGCTAGCGGCAATAATTTCCTGTACTAGGGTAGTGGTTTTGTCCACAATCGGGATGGTGTCCTGCATAATCTTTCCCGCTTCGGACGAGAGGGTATAGCTCTGGTTTGCAAGCCTAACAATTTCCTCAGCGGCAGCCCTACTCTTTTCTGCCAGCTTTCGAACTTCGCCTGCCACAACCGCAAAACCTTTCCCGTGCTCTCCAGCCCTGGCAGCCTCCACTGCTGCATTTAAAGCTAATATGTTGGTTTGGAAGGCAATCTCATTAATTATGTTTATTTTTTCCATAATTGCCCGGTTTGCCTCCACTACCTGTATCGACTTGTCAGAAACATGCTTAATGCTTCTGTTAGCCTCTTCAAAGATAGCACCCGTACTTTTTGCATTATCGCTGTTCTGAGCAATATTTGCCGATATCTGTTCAATGGTTGAGGCAATTTCCTCCACTGACGAGGCTTGCTCGTTGGCGCTCTCAGCCATTCGTTCCGATGTTTCACTGGTAACAGCACCAGAGTCGTTTATGGTCTCGATGCTCGATTGAACATCGGCTATGACTCCGCGAAGCTTTTTAATAACTTGCTCAGTGGCCAAAAGCATTTCCCCTATCTCATCGTTGGCTCTCTTCAAATTCTCTAATTCATGGGTATTAAGCTTGCCATCGGAAAGGTTAAAAATAACCCTCTGCATCTGTTTTATGGAAAGGTTCATGGAGCGCCCAATTGCAAATGATATTGCAATAAAAAGGGTTAAGCTGATTACCAGTATTACAATGGTACTGGCAAAAGAACTATTAAACCCACTTATTGTTGAATCAAACGCTTTGTTAGCCTGCTCCTTGCTGTGCTTTACAAGCCCTTCAAGTTGGTCCCTAAGGGTGTTAAAACTTGTTACCATCCGGTTGATATCATTGGTAACCGACTCGGAGAAAGCACCCTTAATCATGGCATCGGAGGTTTTAAAAGCAAGGCTGTAGTAATCCTTAACCTGCTTTTCAATACCAATTACATCTAACTCTTTACCCACCTGATTCTTCTTAATGGAATCAAGCTGACTAAGTATGGTCTGATAACGAGTGTTTGTTTCATTTAACTTCTCGTTATCGGCAGCAGCTACAGCGTCCTGAAATTCGCGTTGAAGGTTTATAAGCTCAAAGTTTAGGGCATTTGTCAACTCCACAAAAGGCATGTATCCATATTCGATTTTTGAAATCGACCTTTTGCTGGTTACGCTAAGAATTTGAAATAAAATTATTACCACAAGAAAAATAAGCACAAAGAGAGCAGGGAAAAGCATCAGCTTATGTCGTATTTTAAGATTTTGTAGCATAGCACTACTTGTTTACCGTTAACACTTTAACCCCTGACACATCGGCATTTGCCGATACATAGCCAATGGCTCCTGCATTTCGTTTAACAAAATCAACCACTTCGGCATCGGTGTTTTTTTCAATGGGCGGAGTGCCCTTACCTGCAAAAACATACTGTTGCCAGTAACTCTTTATGGCCGATACCGATTTGCCATGGATGTTATTTGAAAAATCTTCCCTTACGCCTGATTTTGCCGATAAGTCAACAGGAACAACAGCATCACCATTTGTCCACTTGGTTTCCTTTTTCAGGAAGTAATCCGAGATCTCCTTGGCTGTAAGCGAACTTACAGTATTTGACTGATTTACAATCACCTTAAATGATTGTGCCTGTAAGGTAAGGCCTATGCATACCAGTACAGCAAGTATTGCTAATCGTTTCATGGTGTTGTCATTTAACATTCGTTCCGATTTTGCTGCTTATTCCTAAAATGAAACTACAAGCGACATTTGGGCATAGTTGTAATCGTAATCCTTCCAAAGCCTATTGGCAATGTCAGTTATCTGTCGGCCAAATACTCGTTTGTACTCCAACTTTAGTAAGGTTTCGAATCGTGGGCGTATTGCAATACCCAGCGTGGCTGCTGTTGTAGGTAAACCTACCTTATTAACATTTACATCCTCAATAAAATCGTAACGTAGGAATGGTTTATAAACATCGCCATCCCATATTAGTTCGCCATAATAAGCTTTGTACTCGTTAACAATATGCTCGCCAAGAATAGCGTCGGTTTTGGGAGTTGTTTCCTGTTTACCTGCCCAGTACTCGGCATTTAGCTTAAGGTTGCTTACCTGAAGATGCGCGTCAAAGCCATAGGTGTACTTGGTTGAGGGGTAGTAGATAAAATCGCCCTGATTATTTTGGGTAACCTGTTGGGCATCGGCTTTAAAGTAGTTAGCGCCAAGGGTAAAGGCGTTGTTCAGTGTGGCATAAACCCTTGCAGTACCACACATGTACTTATTAATTTTATCGTTCTCAGTATCGTAGAATCCAAACGATGGGTATGAATCCTCCTGAGCCTGAATGCTCAATACGCCCGACTCAAAGTGATTGATATACGGATATGTACCTAAGGTAAAATTATAGCCAAACTTAAGGCTACCTCCACTACCCAAATTTCCATGTAAATGTAAGCCGCTTATACTTTGAGGAAATAAAAAGTGGTGCGAAACCAACATGGGAACAACTCCACTAGGGTTAAGCGGAGCATAAAAGTAAAGGTTAACCGGGCTCAGCGGTGTAAGAAAACGACCTGCCCCTAACTTTAGGGCATCGCTAAAATTATACTGGGCATAAGCCTCAACAAATATTTGGCTTACATGGAAAGTGAAATGGGTGTAAACAAGGGTAGTTTTAAACTCTAATTTATCAACTGGTTTATAGTTGGCCAAAAAACCAACCTCCGAAAGCCCAACAGCCCAATCCTTTTTTAGGTTTATACAGTCCGAGTACTCTGCAACGGCGTTAATATAACCCGTTACATGTATACGTTGCTCAGTTTCGTCCTGCGCCATACCACCATAGCACAAAAACGAGAGTGAGGCTAAAACTGGTAGTAAATGCTTTGTTTTCATAGGCAACTTGGTTTTTTGTTTAACTGATATTTAGTTTATCAAACAAACTGAGAGCTTGTTATTATTAAGTTTTTGTTAAATTTAGAAAATTTTTAAAGTAATTCAAATAACCGCTTATCAATATTCTATTGTCAGTAAAATATAATTGCCATTAAATTGATTTACTGAATAATACAAAATATTGATTTTTGTCATCTTTTTTAAAACTATAACCGATTTTTTATTCGAGATCTTAGATCTTTATGAAAAGCCGATTGTCCAAAAAAATCCAGATGCAAGAAATAGTAAATCGGGCAATAGGGCTTATACTTATTTCCCTCCTGAGCAGGCTGCTGCCATGACTTTCTCTGTCAAGGACAAAAGTGCTATAAGAGCAATGAGATACTTCGGCAAACTCAGCATGACAAAGTGGGTAAGGGAGCCAATGGTGTTGTCATTCAGAGCTAGTCGAGGAATCTCATTAAAGGGATGAAAGAACAAAGGGATGCTTCGACTAGCTCAGCATGACAATAGTTTCACGAACAACGAGCAACGAACAACGAACAACACTTCCCGCCCCGTAGGGGCGTAATATTTGTAACCCTATGGCTACTCCCGCATGTAAAGTTTGATTTGTCCCAATAGGGCGATTAATACAGCACTCTTCTGGAGGTGAGTGCACAAGCGAAAGTTCTCCTTCGTTTCGCTTAGAATGACAAGGTAGATTCTTATTATTGAATCCTGTTTAACGGTTCACGGTTCACGTTTAACAGAGGTCAATACAAATCCTACGTCCTTTAACTTTTATCTTTTAACTTTTAACTTTAACTAGAACCTATTCAACCAGCGGTAGCGGCGGGCGCTGTCGCCAAGCTTCATGCCTAGCATAAGTTCATGCGAACCTGCCTTGGAAAAGGTTGATACATCGGTAAAGTTATAGTCAAAGGCGTAGCCAAAGTAGAACTGCTGGTACTTAACCCCAACCATGGTAATAACAGCTCCAGTAGAACGTATTGATACACCTGCCCAGTAATCGTTCTTGTAGTATCCCTTGATGTTTAGATCAGCACCAAACTGGAAACGCTCATTGGTTGTTAAAAGAAACGATGGCTCAATGGCAAAATCGCTTCGGTAGGGTTGATACCTGTACCCTCCCACAAGATAATACTGCCTTAGCAGCCGGTATGCCACCTCAGAGCTACCTCCTCCAAATTGAATGAAGCTCTGGAAAAGCGAAGTAGCCGAAAATCCAACATAGTACTTTTGTGTGCTAAGCAATACCCCAAAGTTGGCATCGGGAGCAAACTTTGATGTTTTACCCATCAACAGGGGGTCGTTGGTTTGATCGTACCCATCAATGGCATTAACATTAGCTTTAAACTGAAAGCTGGTAAGCGATGCCCCAAGGCTAAGCTGGTAATCGCGCATGTAAATATGGTAGGCATACGTAGCCTGAAATCCGGTACGATGTATTCGGCCATTGTTATCGTTGAAAACAAATGCTCCAAGGCCAACCCTACCGCTAGGGCGACGCCTGCGTACACGGGTTTTTATAAGACGGCTCCTGTTGCGGAAGCTGGTTTTCAGTATACGGGTCTGAGCGCTTAAGGCATAGGTACTAGGAGCCTCAGAGTAGCCAATCCATTGCTGACGTGCTGTTAGGTTAACAGCGGTTACCCCCTCGGCTCCTGCCACGGCAGGATTTACCAGGAAGGGATCGAGCATGTACTGGCTGTATAGGGGTTGCTGCTGGCCTTTTACCGCACCTGCCACTCCCATCAGAGCCATAACAGCAACTATTCCTATGTGTTTGTTTTTTCTCATTAATACTTGTTTATATTCCAGATTCAAGATTTCAAATTTCCAAAATTGCTCCGCTTGAAGTTAAAGGTTTAAGGTTCAAGGTTAAAGGTTAAAATATGTGTCGTAAATTTATTATTTTTACTATCAACCATCAACTAACAACTAACGACCATCAACCATCAACCATCAACTACCTAATAACCGTTACGCTACCCTTGTACTCGTACTTCTTTTCGCCAACAGTGAATACAATGATGTAGTGATACGAATCCATGGGTAACTCCTTGCCGTTCAAATCCTTTCCATCCCAGGGTTTGTATGTACCCTTGCTGCTCCATACCATTTTCCCCCAACGGTTGAAAACCTTTACGTCAACATCGGTTATATAACCTCGCAGGTCTTGCCCCTTGTAGGGTGCTGGGAACTCCCACATGTCGTTTACGCCATCCTTGTTGGGCGTAAAGGCTGCAGGAATGCGCAGGTTGCTGTAATCGGCAGCCGAAACCTGAATGGTATCGGAGTTGGAACATCCATAGTTATCGGTTACCTTTACCCAAATGGTTTGGTCTCCACTTTGGCCATCAACCGTAATGCTTGGAGTAATGGCACCGGTGCTCCAGTCGTAAACCGTAAAATCGGGGTTGTACACATCGAGCAGTAGGGTTTGGTTGGCAAACAGGGTGGTATCGTTACCTAAATCAACCACAGGAAGTGGCCTAACGGTTACCTCGGTTATATCGTAGGAACAGCTGTAGTTTGAGTTAACCAGCCTAACGGTGTAGGTTCCGCTCTCGCCGGTATAGTAAACCTGGTTAGTATTTCCATCCTGCCACAGGTAATGGATAAACCCACTACCGGGGTCAAGCGCAGCAATGTTACCAATACAAACATTAAGCTCATCGGGGATGTTGTTGGTAATGGGTATAAATATCTCAGGGGTATTCAGTACCACATTAACGGTGTAGGGGTTTCCGGTGCAGCCATAATCGGTATGTTCAACCACCGTAAGGGTGTAAATGCCACCCTTCATTCCCTCGCGCCAGAGGATATCAATTGAATCGCCTCGCGCCAGGAGGTTGTAATCGGTTCCCTGCTGCAGGATATTGCCATCGGGGTCGGTTATAGTCCACTGGAAATCTGATATGCCATTAAAGCCCTTAACACCGTAACGCTCAGTATGGCCAACACAGGCCATGGGTAAATCGGGTTGTTGAGCCTGTACTGCTATACCCGCAAGGGTAAAAAGAAGGGGTAGTATGTAGCGTAACCTTTTCAAAACTAAAACTTTCTGTTTGTTACTAACACATTATATGTAACCAGAGTGCTTTTTAAAAAACCCGGCCAGGCCAAGCCCGGCCGGGAAAATTTTATTAATCCTAGTAATTGAAAGCGTTAGGAATATGGTAAACAGGACCGGTAACAGGAGTTGGGTTAACAATAAATACTACCTGGTTATCGGTGAAAGCGTAGCTGGTCAAACCATCTATATAATCAGACTTTTGGCTGATAGCTGAAATAATACCATCGGCAACAGCACCAGCGTCAGAAGCTTTCTTAAAGGTGTAGGTGTAACGGGTTCTATTGTTATTGCTAATGGTAAGTGCAGATGAATTGAAAGTATAAGTAAAGTTGGGAGTTGCTGCGGTAAAACCAACGGTTCCAGATTTTGCCTTGGCAGCAAGAGTAAAGTCAACAAATGTTGAATTGGTTGAAACGGTTGCTAGCACGGCACCTGAGCCATCAATCTCCTCAACAAGTTCTTCCACTGAAAAAGCATAGGCGGCAAGTGCATCAGGAACGTTTTCAGTGATGTTTAATGTAATTGTCTGAGCAGCTTGGTCGCCGCAAAAAGCAGTAGCGTCAGCTGTTGAACAGGTTGCGGCTGGGGCAGCAACAACGTTAATAGTGGTTGTGCGGGGTGTAGCATCCTCGCATCCAATAAGGGTGTTACGCTCAGTTACATCTACAGTGTAAACACCCACTGCGGGGTTGGTGAACTCAACCCAGTTCTGGGCAACATAAGTGTTCGATACCACAGGAGCTGTTGCAGTTAATCCAGAAAATACAAAACGCCATTCAGAATTTGCTCCAAGGTTTGAGTTTGTAGCAGCTACATACGATGGGCTATAGATAGGATCAGGCATAACGTACAAACGGAAAGTACGACCAGCAGTTTGGTACATTGCAGTTGCCTCATCTTCGCTATAGTCAGTAAGGATTTGCGCGAAAGCGCCCGAAAACATGAACAATGCTATTACAAGCAGTGCCATTCTCATGAGTGTTGATCTTTTCATAGTTCTAAAATTTAGTGGTTTATAATTAAATGAATTCAAAATTTGTTTCGTGTTTAAAATTTCTGTAGTAAAACCCCCATGCGGGGTGGTAAGCTCATTAGCCCGCATGGCCGGCTACGGTGACCGGTTGCTGCGGGGGGTCAGTTTCTCCTTATTTCGGTTATGCCTGCGCATATACTCTCCGTTTTAATCACTGTGGCTATTTACGGTTCTGCTCCCAAAAGGTTCCAATACATTGGTGGTTTGTTGCTAATTTTTGACCAACAGCATTATAGCTTTGGTAAGCAACTTTTCCATAACTCCACAGAACGTTTTATCGTAATAAACAATATTGATGCCATTGTTTTTATTTATCTGTTTTTGTGCTTATTACAAAATGTATATTATAATTTTTGTCCGCAAATATGTTTTAGTGTTGTTTTTTTACTGTCCGAAAATGGGAGAGGTTGGCAGTTGTTGGTTGATGGTAAACAGTAAAAGCGAACAGGCGTAAAAACTACTTCTTTGTCATGCTGAGCTTGCCGAAGCAACCCTTTGTACCTCCATTTACTAAATCCCATTTAGATTGGTTTTACAGCAATCGCTCTTTACCATGTTTTTCCGTTGCGATGCAAAGCTTCACCCTTGCTCTTTGGCTAAGTATTGCGTGCATCGCAAGACATACGGGAGTAGTCATGGAGTTACAAATGTTTAGCCCCTACGGGGCTGGAGACGTTGTTCGTTGCTCGTGAATCGTTGATCGTTGTTTGTGGAAAATGACCTCACCCCAAACCCCTCTCCTGACAGGAGAGGGGAGCGAAATAAGGAAGCTTTATCGTGGGTTAAAGTCTCCCCTCTCAGGGGAGATTTAGAGGGGTCGTCTAGGTTGAATGTAGAAAACGACTTCATCCCAGCCCTTTTCCCTGAGAGGGAATAGAGCGGAAGAAGCAGGCAGTGGCATAAAACCTGACCCGTAAATGGGTCGGGGGTGGAACGTGGCGGTGGGCTTAGTAAGCGATACCATATGAGTCAAGCCGCAGGCGTGGCGAATTGTATCGCGTGGCAGTTCCACCCACGGGGCACCCATCGGGTCTGGCTTTTCAGCCTTGATTTTCTTTGGTTCTTTCTTGTATCAAGACAAGAAAGAACGTGTGAAAGGTCCTTTGCCATGTTTTTAAGTTGCGATGCAAAGTTTCACCCTTGCTCTTTGACTTAACAATTGTGTGCATCGCAAAACATAGGGGAGTAGTCATGGAGTTACAAATGTTTAGCCCCTACAGGGCTGAAGGCGGTCTTCGTTGCTCGTTATTCGTGAATAGCACGTCACATACTCTGTGTAACACAGTGTAGCATTGTGTAACTCTGTGATACTCGCTGTTGCTCGTTGCTCATGAGATGGTTGTCATGCTGAGCTTGCCGAGGCATCTCATTGTTCTTTCACTCCTTTAATCCCTTTTTTTTAATTTTAAGGCATTCGCTCTTTGCAATGCTTTACTTTTGCGATGCAAAGCTTCACCCTTACTCTTTGGCTTAAGTATTGCGTGCATCGCTATACGTGTGGGAGTTGTCATGGGGTTACAAATGTTTCGCCCCTACGGGGCTGGAGGAGTTGTCCGTGTAATTGACCTCACCCCATGCCCCTCTCCTGACAGGAGAGGGGAAAAGCAATTAGGAAACCTTATTGCAGGGCTAAAGTCTCCCCTCTCAGGGGAGATTTAGAGGGGTCAGGGCGCAATGTCAATAAATCCTAAGACTATACACCACCACGCTGCACACTGAACACTGTACACGGTAAACCATAAACAAACCTCTGCTACCCCCAAAAAAGCCGGCTTAGATGCCGGCTTTTGAGTTACTGTGCCTTATTAACATTCCCTGTTAGGCGGAGTATTAATGTTGAGTTACGGGGATCGTTGGTAATAACTGTAATGGTTTTTCCCTGTCGGCCGGAGTATCCAGCTGTTCGGAACGAAGCTGATATCTCAGTGGATTCACCTGGCTTAAGCACACTCTTAGATGGGGTTGCGGTTGTACAACCACAGCTTGCCTTAATCTTGCGGATAATTAAATCGGTTTTGCCTGTATTCTTGAGAACAAAATCGTAGTTTACGGGGTCGCCCGATTTAACCGTTCCAAAATCGTACTGTAGGGTATTGAACTCAGCCTTGGGCGCATTTTCCAAATCCTTCTGCGTAAGCTTTGAAAAATCCTCCTCAATGCTTGCGGTAATGGTTATTGGACTGGTGTTCATAGCTTTATCGTTAACGGAAATTGTAAACCTATCAACAATAAAGCCCCACTCCTCCCGCTTATCGGGGTTATAGGTAAGCACAATGGCGCCAAACTGGTTTGGTTTAACCACCTCGGGTACCACTTTCACCTGCATAAAGTTCATTCCCTGTGTGTTGGCCTTAACTGTTACAGGTGCACTTGATTTATTAATGAACTTTATGGTATCGGTATAGGTACGGCCTAAGAATATTCTACCCAAGGCAAAATGTATTTTTTCGAACTTAAGCTCGTCGCCAATAGGGGTTACATAGATTTCGTCAATGGTTTTAACATGCGGAATAACCTCGCCCTTAATCTGGAGAATTACCGTTGGTGTTTCGGCGTTGGAGTATATGGTTACGGTTTTTGCAAATGGACCTGGACGTCCGGCTGGATTGTAACCTACTTTTATTTTTCCTCCCTTCCCGGGTGCTATGGGTTCCTTAGGCCATTCAGGGGTTGTGCATCCACACGATGTAGCCACGCGCTGAATGATTAGTGGGGCATTCCCTGTATTGGTAAACTCAAAGGAATAGTATGCTACCCCATCATCTTCCTTTATTTTGCCGTAATCGTAGGTACTTGTTTTAAAGTTGATTTTTGGAACTGCATTCTGCGCTGCAACTGAAAATGCAAAAGCAGCTAAAACTGAAATTGTCAATAACTTCTTCATGATCAATATGTTTGAAACGTTTACAATTCTCTACTTACAAATTTATAAAACAGATTTCTAAAATCGCATAAATGTAAATGTTTTATCATCAACATATATTCCAAAAACATTACTAAATTTGTTAAAAATGTTTTAAAATGAGTATTGCACACCTTGTTTTGCTTTTGTTTATTGGGCTAACCGCAGGTTTTGTGGGTGGTGCTTTAGGCCTTGGCGGAGGGATAATTATTGTTCCAGCTTTAATCTATCTGCTAAATTTTACCCAGCACGAGGCGCAGGGAACCAGCCTAATGGTTTTGCTCTTTCCTGTGGGAATTTTTGCTGTTGTAAACTACTACCGTGCTGGATTTATCGATTGGAAACTTGCACTGATTCTAATGGTAGGTGTTGTAATTGGCAGCTACTTTGGCTCAATGGTATCCATTAACATCCCGGCCGAAACACTCCGGAAGATTTTCGGGTTTTTCATTGTTTTAGTTGGCATTAAGATGATTTTAGGGCGATGATTTCAAAAAGCGATAGTGAAAACATACTGGTGGAATACCGCCGCCACCTTCACAAACACCCAGAACTCTCGTTTCAGGAGGTAAAAACATCAAGCTACATCAAACAGATTTTTGCAACCGAAGGTGTGAGGGTTGAGGATTTTGGTACACATCACAGCTTTGCAGCAATAGTTGAAGGCAAATTGCCTGGGAAAACATACGGGCTAAGGGCGGAACTCGATGCGCTACCAATTACAGAGACCAGCGGTGTTGCTTTTGCTTCGGTTAACCCCAACGTAATGCATGCTTGCGGCCACGATATGCACATGGCTATTGCCATAGGTGTTACGTTAAGCCTTTATAGGCAAAGGGATAAACTAAAAGGACGTTTTGTCGCAATTTTTGAATCGGGCGAGGAGGTTTTGCCCGGCGGAGCGCAAACCATAATTCAAACTAAGCTATACAATGAACTTAAACCCGACGCCATGTTCGGCGTTCATGTACTTCCAGAACTTGAAGTTGGGAAAATAGGTGTTTGCCCCGGAAAATACATGGCCTCGGGCGACGAGGTGTACATTACTGTAAAAGGGAAGGGAGGGCATGCTGCCCTACCCCACCTGCTTATCGACCCAATTATATGTGCTGCAGAAATTGTCCTTGGCTTGCAAACACTGGTTAGCCGAAAGGCTCCAACGCTTATACCTACTGTGCTATCGTTTGGCCGTATTGAGGCCAATGGCGCTACAAATATTATACCCGACGATGTTAGCATTTCCGGAACCTTCCGTACAATGGACGAGCAATGGCGCGAGGAAGCTCATAACCTCATACAACAAACCGCAACCGGAATAGCGGCATCACATGGTGCAAAGTGCGAGGTTGAAATCCGTAAGGGCTATCCATCAATATTCAACAACCCCGAACTAACACAGCTTGTTAAGCAGACTGCTACTGAACTGCTTGGAAATGATAAAGTGGTTGACCTTGAGCCCCGCATGACCACCGACGATTTTGCATACTTCAGCAACCTTACACCATCGGTATTCATTAGGCTTGGTGCTGGTTTTCCTGGTTCTGATAATCCACAGCTTCATAGGCCCAACTTTAATCCCTCCGAGGGGGCCATTGGCATAGCCCATAGCTTGCTCACAAAAATTTTACTAACCCTAATGAAGTAGTTCTATGACTTTAGGTAGGAATTTTTTGTTAGCTCTGTTTTTTATCCTCTTACAAGTTAAAACGCTTTACTCACAATCGGAATTCAGCAAGGTAGAGACAGACTACTACACCAGTTTTATCAACTACTACCAGTCCGATGGAATATGCTCGTACGAATTTACTGATATTATCCAGGACGGAATGGGGCTGATGTGGTTTGCCACACAGGATGGACTAATGCGATTTGATGGTAACAATTTTAAAACCTACCGGGGAGGAAAAACAAAAGGTCAATTACCGCACAGCGTTGTAAGTTCACTTGCTCTGGATAAGCAGAAAAACCTTTGGGTTGGCACTAAAGGCGGACTATGTGTTTACCATCCAGAATCCGACACCTTTGAACGGGTTGATTCCCTATTTGGTAAACCGCTGCAGGGACACCGCTGGGTAAGTGATATCTATGTGGATAGTAAAGGAAGGTTATGGGTAGATAGGCACAATGGAACGCTCAACTGCATTGACTTTGACGCTAAAACTGTTGAAACCTTTCAGCACGAATATGTCTACAATGAAATATACTACTTCCACGCCATAACCGAACTTGGCGATGGTGTAATGCTGGGAGGTGGTTCTGCTCATCTTACCTGGTTAACCCGAAATCCCGATAAATGGAATACTTACCCTAGTGTTGAAACCATTATAAACAACGAAAAAATTACTATTGCAGGAACTGCAAATTTTTACGACGATGGCTCCGATTATATCTGGGTAGCAAACTTTGCCGATAATGCGTACCGAATCCACAAGAAAACCATGGAGCGAACCCCACTTCCCCTACCATCGGTTTACACCATTTGCCCTAACGGCGATGGAAAGGTATGGATGGGTGGCTACCACTTTGGGGCTGTACTTTACAACCCATCGACAAACACGGCTACCCGCTACATTAGGTTGGAGGGTAATCCTCAATCGCTGGCAGGTAACATGATCCTGGTAATTTACCGCGATAATCAGGGGAACACATGGTTTGGCACCAACAATGGTTTATCGCTACTAACAACCTTTGCCCGAAAATCGACTCATCTCCGAAAAATTGCCGACGTTAACAGTCTGCCATCAAACCAAATTACCTGTATGTTGCCTGAATACCCAAAAGGTTTATGGTTGGGTACCCAAAACAAGGGACTCGTTTTCGTTGATTTTAACACCAAAAATGTTACGCGGTTCGGGTATTTTAACCAACCCGATAGCCTTGCATCAAACTGGGTTACATCCATTGCCAGAACAACCGATAACTCAATGCTTGTTACCCTTTGGAATGGATATGGTGGGGCGTTAAACCGGTTTTGGCCCGAAAAGAAACGATTTAAACGATACAATCCAGATGGCTACTACTGGTACTCCAACGTAATAACAACATCCGATGGCAAAGCGCTTTTTTCACCATGGGGAGGAGGAGTTAATGAATTTGACCCAAGAACCAATTGGGTAACATCTAGAATGTATTTCTTTAGTGAACATCTCTGCGCCAACGCTTCAGGAAATATCAATAAAATAAGTGCTTTCAACAACGGGTGGATTTTATTTGACGATGAAACAATATTAAATGTTTTAAACCCCGACACACTCACCCTGGTTCCTTTTAAACTTAGTAATGTAGATATTGGTATTCCTAAGCAAAAGCAGGTCACGTTCAATATTCAGGCAAAGAAAATGCTATTATTCAATAGCAACTTAATGATTTTAGGTAACGATAATAAAATATACCCTTTTAGCTTACCTACCCGTAAAATTGAGCCCCCGCTTCCATCGGATTTCATTTTTACAAATATTTTTGCCGATAATTATTTATATGCCCTAACCGATAGTGCATTATTCCGTTGGAACCAAGAGCGAGGGAGATTTGACCAGTTAACCTCTACCAAGCAATTTCCGGTAATAAAATCGATTGCCGATGGCAACGATACAGTTTTTCTTGGCACATCGGAAGGTGTATATGTAATGACAGAACATACTAAAACTCTCACCAAACTATTCGATGCCGATGTTCAGGCGATTACTTTCTACAAAGGATTTGCTTTGGGAGCAAGTAACAAGGGACTTTTGATGTTTAATGGCAAAGGATTAGTAAAAAGATACCTGAGCGAACAGAGTATAACCAACTTCACAATTGATAGTAGCGGAAATGTTTGGGCAACCAACTCGGAGGAGCTGTTCAGAATATCGCTTAAAACCAATAGCATTGAAACCATTGGGGCGTATCCACAAAGTAAGGATAGCTTGCCATCGGTTCAAGTGAAATCAATTGCTACCGACGCATTGGGCAATGTTTGGATTTTATCGGATGTTTGTATATCAAAATATCTACCTAAACAGAAACGATACGAGAGTTACTATGTTCCGGGAAAAAGCGCACTTCAGTCGAGCCTTGTTTACAGGATGTATGAGGACTCCAAAGGGTACATTTGGGTTGGATACACAAGGAATGGTGTAGGAGTCGATAGGATTGACCGAAGAACACATACCGTTGATCATTTCCCATACCTTCCCTACGATTCAACATCGTACCCAGCCACGAGTATGACCCACTGTATATTTGAAGATGCCAATGGAAATATGCTCTTTGGAACCGATGCTGGGTTAGCCATTCTTCAACCGGAAAGCAAGGCTTTTCGGATGATAGACACCCGACATGGGCTTCCATCATCAGTTGTTACTGCCATTTACCAGGATAGACTCGGGAATTACTGGATTGGAACCGATAAGGGCATTGCCCGTTTTAGCAAGAAGCTCAAAAGGGTCGACATAACAGGCAAAAACCTGAATTTCAGTGAGGGTTTAGTTACTGACATTGAACAATGGGGGTTCGACTCGTTAGTAGTGAGTGGTAACTTTGGCCTGTATATTTTTAATCCTTATGTACAAGGAAACGAAATACCCATGCAGGATATTAAAATTTTATCGTGCGAAACTGACTACGATACATTAACTCGCTTTCCTGCTAACAATTCAAAAATTTTTGTAAAAGCAAACCACAAATGGCTTAAAATCCATTTTACTGCATCGGACTACACTTCACCCGGAGCATTAGAGTACACATACTGGCTTCAGGGCTTTGAGGATTCTACAAGAGCCAAAAAAACTCATTCGCCTTTGGCTGAATACACAAATCTCCCCTATGGTAAATACACCTTCAAGGTTTACTATACCCGGCCCGACGGCACTAAATCAAAAAACGTTTTTGCAATCAATGTGGTTGTTGGAATGCCATTTTACCTTAGGCCATGGTTCTTCCTAATCTTTCTATTACTCTTAGCCTTATCGGTTTACATTCATGAAATACTCCGGGTTCGAAGAGTGAAAAGAAAAAAGGACGAACTTGAGCAAGCCGTAATGGAGAAAACAAAGGCGATTTTAGCACAAAACGAAGAGCTAAAAGCGCAAGCGGATCTGATTAAACAGCAAAGCAACAATTTAAAACTAAAAACATACCAGATAAACGAGAGCCTTGAGTTTTCAAAGTTACTGCAATCTAACTTAATGCCAAGCCCCGAGATTTTGTCAACCATTTTAGGTGAACACCTACTCTTTTATAAACCTAAGGATGTGGTAAGCGGCGATTTTTACTGGCTAAAAGGAAACTCCGATGAATTCATTATAGCTGTTGCCGATTGTACTGGTCATGGAGTACATGGTGGGTTTGTTAGCATGATGGATATAACACTTTTAAACGAGGTTTATACCCATTACAAAATTAATAATCCGGTTGAACTGATTATTGAAACCCACATTCACTTTAACCAGACCATTGGTGCCCAGCTACAGCTAAACGCTTCCAGCGCTCCCGTTGAAATGGATATTGCTGTATGCTATGTAAATAGAAAAAATAAAACCGCACTCTTCGCAAGCACTCATAACCCCCTGTATCACATTCAGAGGAATTTCGAAAATCCTGAGCTGAAAATTTACAAGTCGGGCGGCAAAGCAGTAGGAAACCGATGGTTCACGCCGAGCATTCCACTGGTTGAATTAAAACTAGAAAGTGGCGATATTTTAGTACTTACTACCGATGGCCTTTTCGATCAGCTATCGAAATCCGAAAAGAAGCGATTTGGTCGTAAACAGTTTGAAAGCATACTCCTGGAAAATGCCAATGGCAACCTTGATACAATCAACAAAAAGATTGAACAATGCTTTAATGACTGGCGAGGCGATAGCCAGCAAACCGATGATATTACAATAATTGGTTTTAGGATATAGCAAAAGAGCCCCCTTGTTGGAGGCTCTTAACTTTGGATGGATTCAGATATTCTTACACAAAAATTATTTGCGTTCCTTCGCCAGCTGCTAACTCGTAGAATTGGCCAATGGTGATTATATCTTTAACATGCTCGCTGAAGTCTTCCTTCTTAAGGCCAAACATTTCAACAGCAAGCTTGCAGGCATATATCTCGCCACCGCCAGCGGTAATGAGCTCAAGAAACTCATCTACTGGAGGGATATCCAGTTTTTCCATTTGGCTCTTCATCATAGCCGAAACGCCAGCTTCAACTCCGGGAAGCATTCCCAGTAAAGTAGGGAAGGGCAAACCGCCAGGCATCCGTAAACCCGGATTGCCCACAGTAGCGGTGTGTAACCTCTTCATCTGCTTTTTGGTGATAGCATCGAGGCCGAAAAAGGTGAAAAACACCTTAGCCTCAATGCCCTCCATAACTGCACCGTTTGCCATAACCAAGGCTGCATAAACATCCTCCAGGTTTGCCTTGGCGCATATTATCATCACCTTCTTAATGGGGTGATCCTGTGCATTTGCCATATTTAACTGTTTTTAGGGTTATACACAACTTGATGGTTTTGCAATTCCTGCAATACGGCTGGCCTTTTTCAGGGGTGCACCGGGAAAGAGTTCATAAAAACCTTTTGTATCAACCAACCCCGATTTGCCAATCGTGCGAATGGTGAGAGCCTCGCCCTTGAGAGTTTTCTCCCTAATAAACTCAATTACAGCAAAGTGCTTATCGGTAAGTTCTATACCTTCCTCCTTTGCTATTTCAATAGCAACCTCTTTTGTCCATTGATTTGGATCGGTCAGGTAACCATCGTCGGTTACGCTAACGGATTTGCCTGCATAAACTTTTTCTGCCATAGCTTTATTTGTTTTTGGTGATTAATTAATTTTTAGTTTTCCCAAGTTCGCCCATTACCCTTAACATAAACGAGAGAGTACGACGAACTTCGGGTTTGCTTAGTTGACGGGCAATGCCAATCAACGATTTATTGTCAATCTTTTCGTCCATTTCTATGCTGGAAAGGGTTTGGGTTACCTCAGCCAAGGCATTCATTACCTTGGGTTGAGTTAAACTACGTAACATCAACCCTACTGCTGGCATGCTCTCACGAAGGCGAACTATATCCTCCTCGGTAACGTGCTCCTTGAACTCGGCAGCGAGTAGGCCTAACTGTCTAAAGTAGTCGAAGTATCCCTTCCTGTCTAGGTCATCCAACGCCTTTGTAAAGGCAATACCGGCATCGTGAACCACAGGCGCAATATCGTGGAGGAAATCCATTAAGCTCTCGAGCATATCCATGAGCTCGCCAAAGGTCTTCACATTGCGAAGCAATTTGAAAACCAAATACCGAACATCTTCCCCATCAATCTTAATATTCTGAACAGCCAGCTCATCCACAGCAGTCTGGAAAGCGTCCTTTACTACAATGTTCAGATCCTCCACCAAATCCTCAACCACCTCGCTGCGCTGCTGCTGCTTGGCCAGCAACTCCAGCACAAGATCCATCTTGCGGTTAAGGTCATCAATTTGTTGTTGCAAATTATTCTCCATGGCTAAACAGTTATTAAAGTTCCTTACCAGCCATAGTCATTTGCGATTCAAGCGGTAGCTCTTTACCTTTCAAGAGCAGATGCCAGTATATCCAACGGAACATAACCTTTCCGTAATGATTAATCCGGGTGTTTTTAAGTAAGCCAAACGGGCCAATTCCGGGTAAGGGGTATGTTCCGGGAAGCGGCTCGGTTTCATAGTTAAAGTCGATCAGCGAACCCTTACCGAATCCTGTTTCGATGTAACAGTTGGAGTGACCATCGAACTTGGCAATTAGGGGACGACCCTCAATGGCAGCCATAAGATTCTCGAAAAGCACATCCGAAGCAAAGTGAACCACGGATCCTGCCTTTGATGTAGGGATGTTGCTGGCATCGCCAAGCACAAAAACATTCTCCCATTTCTCGGAACGTAGGGTGTACTTGTCGGTGGCAATGTAGTTCATGTCATCGCCCATACCACTGCGAGCCACCCAATCGGCGCCCATGTTAACAGGGATTATGGTTAGCAGGTCAAATTTAACCTCCCGCCCATCGTATGAAATAATCTTTTTATTTTCATCATCAACCCTTTCAAGGTAAAAGTCGGGTATGATTTGAATGTTCTTCTCCTTAAGGAGTTCCCCAAGCATTTTCGAGGATTTTGGCTTGGTAAAAGCACCTGAAAGGGGTGTGGTATAGTAAATGTTTACCTTATCGCGAATACCTTTCTTCACAAAGAACTCATCGGCAAGGAATGCAAACTCAAGCGGTGCCACCGGACACTTAAAGGGCAATTCGGCTATATTGATTACCATATCGCCACCTTCCCAAGTTTTTAGGAATGTGCTTAAGGCAACTGCTCCCTCGTGGGTATAAAAGTCGAAAATACTCTTACGCCATTCCCTACCAAGCAAACCGGGTGTCTCTGCGGGATTAATATGCGTGCCTGTGGCAACTATTAAAAAATCGTACTCCAGAATTTGCCCGTTGGTCAGGTAAACTGTGTTCTTGTCGGGTTCAACACGGTCAATATCGTTTACAATAAACTTTACGCCGGCAGGAATAAAGCTAGCCTTAGGTTTAACCACGTCGTGCTTACTGTATATCCCAAAAGGTATAAACAGGAAACCGGGCTGGTAGTAATGATTCGGGTCCTTATCCACCACAGTAATACTCCACTCATCGCGTTCCAAAACCTTACGGAGCTTATTGGCCATAATGGTTCCACCTGTACCTGCTCCTAGAATCACAATCTTCTTCATATGTCAATTATTAAATTTTGCTTAATTGTTAAAATTTTATCAATTCAAAGTACGTAAATAGTAACAAAAGTTTTAGATTTACAGCTGTTGATAAAAATCAATTCTGATATATATCAATATATGTAGATATGAATCAAAATTTTTGTCCGGGCAATATATGTGCTGAATGTGGTTTCCGTTCTTCGGTTTTTTCAAAACTGTCCGATGAGCAGCTAAATCAGCTTACCGCAAATAAAACCTTCCACTATGCTAAAAAGGGCGAAACAATAGCCAAGCAGGATAGCCCGATAAAAGGATTCATTTTCTTGCGTGTAGGGCTAGCAAAGCTAACCCGTGTAAACCCCGATGGACGTGAGCAAATCATAGGTATTGCAACTCCAAACGACTTTGTGGGCTTACTTAGCATTTTTTCATCAAAAAACTACCAGTACAACATAATAGCCATTGAGGATTGCGAGTATTGCTGTGTTGACTACAACCTGGTTATAAACTTAATTAGCACCAATGGCGATTTTGCAAAAACGCTTCTGGAAAAGATATCGCAGGTGGCCGATCTGATGATGGGAACCCGATTGGATTTGGAGCTTCGTCAGCTCCGTGGCAGGGTTGCCTTTATTATTTGCTACTTTGGGAATGAGGTTTACAAATCGCATAAATTTAGCCTTCCCATCTCCCGACGCGAGATTGCTGAACTAATTGATATGCGGGTTGAGAATGTTGTGAGGATTCTGTCGGAGTTTAGGCGCGATAACATTATTCGTATTGAGGGAACCACCATTGAAATTGTTGACCCCGAAAAGTTGCGCTGGATAAAAATGCACGGTTAAACTATAACCCTTTGATTTTTCGGGTTAGCTCTGTGGAAAAGACAAAATCGTTCAGTTCCTTATTATCACTGTCAAGAATATTTTCCTTGCTACCCTCCCACCACTTTTTCCCATTGTGGATAAAAATTACTTTATCGCCAATACCCATAACCGAGTTCATATCGTGGGTATTTATGATGGTAGTAATATTAAACTCCTCAGTAATTTCCTTAATGAGCTGATCGATAACCACTGCTGTTTTAGGATCTAAACCCGAGTTAGGCTCGTCGCAAAAAAGAAATTCAGGGTTAAGAGCAATGGCTCGAGCAATAGCAACTCGTTTCTTCATTCCTCCGCTAATCTCAGCAGGGTAAAGGTGATTTGAATTGATAATATTAACACGGTTAAGGCAAAAGTTTACCCTATCGAGTTTTTCCTCGTGGCTCATGGTTGTGAACATATCCAAGGGGAACATAACATTTTCCTCCACAGTAGCGGAATCGAAAAGGGCTGAACCCTGAAAAAGCATACCAATTGTTTGGCGTATCTTTTTCTTGTCTCTAAAATTCAGATTGTCGAATCGGGTATCGTTATAGTAGATTTCGCCGGAATCAACCTCATGCAGCCCAACAATACATTTTAGCAAAACGGTTTTACCCGATCCGCTCTGCCCAATAATCAGGTTGGTTTTTCCTTTCTCAAAGGTGGCGTTTATACCTTCTAAAACCAAACGCCCATCGAACGATTTATTTAGATTTTTAACGGTTATCACGAGAGTAAGAGTTGGGTTAGGATAAGGTTAAACAGAAGAATAAAAATACTACTCATTACTACAGCTTGGGTACTTGCCTTACCCACCTCCAGTGAGCCGCCTTGAACCCTATAGCCATAAAAGGCAGAGATCGTGGTAATCAGAAAAGCAAATACTACTGTTTTAATAAGCGAATAGGTGATGTAATACGGAATAAAGGCGTACTGAACCCCATCGATATACTCCTGGGTTGAAACAACGCCTGTAAAAACCCCAACCAACCATCCACCGGCAATCCCAACTATCATACTTAAAACGGTAAGGAAGGGGTTGAATATAATTGTGGCAATAATCTTAGGAAGTATAAGAAAGCTTGCTGAGTTGATACCCATAATCTCCAGGGCATCAATCTGCTCCGTAACCTTCATTGTTCCTATTTCTGAAGCAATATTAGAACCAACCTTTCCTGCCAGTATCAATCCAATAATTGTTGATGAGAACTCAAGCAGCATGCTATCGCGGGTACCAAGTCCTATAAGATAATTAGGAATAAAGGGATTCTCCATGTTGTATGCTGTTTGAAGGGTAATTACAGCACCCATGAAAACCGAAATAATTGTAACTATACCAATTGACTGTAGCCCTAGCTTATCAATTTCCTTAATGGTTTGCTGAAGGTAAACTCTCCGTTTTTCTGGTTTTGAAAAAACCTTTTTCAGAAGGAGTATATACTCCCCAAACATATCAATTGCAATAAGCAATTTCATAGGTGGTAATTTTATTTAATCAAACTGAAACTCCTCCAACAAAGTTAATGGTATATCCAAAAATAAGTAGCATTTAGCAACTAATATTTCAGGCTATAACTCAAAATATTGTGTTTTGAATCATTTAACAGATGATTTTATTAAATTTTAAGCAACGCAGAAAATATTCGTTAAACTTTACGGATTGCGTTAATGACTCTCTACCATATCGGGTTGCATTCAAATTCTTAGCAGTTTTTTTGTGCCAAAAAATGAACTACTTTTGCAATTTAATTTGTAAAAACAATGATTGAAAGGAAAAACCTATACTGCGTTATCATGGCAGGTGGCATTGGAAGTCGCTTTTGGCCGCTTAGCCGAGTTGATAAACCAAAGCAATTTATCGATATACTAGGCACCGGAAAATCGCTCCTACAGCAGACTTTTGAAAGGATGAGCCGGGTTTGCCCCCGCGAAAATATACTGATTGTTACCAGTAGCGCATACAGTTCATTGGTTAACGAACAAATACCCAATCTATCACCGAATCAGGTTTTGCTTGAACCCCTAAGAAGAAACACAGCACCCTGTATTGCATACGCCACATACAAAATCAAGCAACAAAACCCAAATGCCATAGCCATTGTAGCTCCTAGCGATCATCTAATTCTCAATGAAGATATTTTTCTCGATACCATTTTAAAAGCCGCCGAATTTGCCTCGAACAGCAATGCTCTGATTACTCTGGGCATTCGGCCAAGTAGGCCTGAAACCGGTTACGGATATATTCAGGTAGGTAAGCCTGTAAAGGAAGTTCCCTCGCTATTCAAGGTTAAAACATTTACCGAGAAACCAAACCTGGAGCTTGCACAAAAGTTTTTGGAAAGTGGTGAGTTTTACTGGAATTCAGGCTTGTTTATTTGGAGCATTGCCTCCATTTCAGCGGCACTCGAAAGCCACCTACCTGAGGTAAACAGCTTATTTAAGGAGTTACTACCCATTTATGGTACCGACAAAGAAACCGAAACAATTGCTTCAGCATACTCCGAGTGCAGGAATATTTCCATTGACTATGGAGTTATGGAAAAAGCTGATAATGTTTACGTTTTTTGTTCCGAGTTCGGATGGTCCGATTTGGGAACTTGGGGTTCACTATACACTCACCTACCCCATGACCCCAATGGTAATGCGGCCATAGCCCAGCAACTTATGCTTTACCAAACCAGCAATTCCATTTTCAACATCCCAAAAAATAAGCTTGCAGTTATTCAGGGTTTGGACGACTATATTGTGGTTGATACCAAGGACGTTCTGCTTATATGTAAAAAGCAGGATGAGCAGCAGATACGAAATTTTGTGAACGATGTTTTAATGAACAATAAGGATTTTGCTTAAACCAATACTTGTTTGCATACGAAAAAGGCCGTAGGTTAAACCCACGGCCTTAAGTATTTTAGATAATATCCCTAGTACTCCCACAAATCGTGCTCAAAGTTGAAGAGCTCTGTTTTAATCTTTTCGGACTCAAGTAATGTTTGCAAACCAGTGAAAGTGTACTCGTAAATTGCCCTGTTATCCCATACGTTCGATATTCTGATAATGTATGAATCGAAATTACGTTTCCAGAAAAGATCGTCGTAGGTAATACGCTGAGCATCGTTAAAGTTATTATAGGCATCGGTATTGGCCAAAACGCTTCTGGCTTCAGGGAAATAAATCCAAAACGTTTGAATTCTGCTTAGGGTTCCTTCCTGCTCCTCTTCATTTCCGGTATTACGGTAATCCATACGGTGAAGAATGGGACAAATTCCAATAATCCTCACCTCCATAACTGAGCGCTGCTTGTCAAAGAACCAGTCTTCCTTTACAAGGAGTTCCTTTATATCGCCCCAGCGAATTTGACCTTTTACAGTTACCTTTACCTCCTGTCCGTTCTCATCGATTTGAGTTTGTTCCTTATCCTCAGCGCCAAGCTGTTTAACAACTTGCTCATAGGATAAACGGGTAGTAAACTCGTCATCTATAGGGTCGTAAGCATTAATTTCATTATACTTGATAGCTCTAACTAATCGCTGAACTAGACTTTCCCTATCCTGCATCAGTTCAGTAGGGTAGTAAAGCGGATAGTTCATCTTTTGCCTTAGGTCAATAATTCTCCAAACTCGCTTTGACCATAAAACATCCGATTCTCTAACAAATTGATAGGGAATAGGAACACGGGCGGGTGTTGTTTCACGGGTGTAAAAGCCATCGCGTTCTAAACTCTCTTTTCTGTCCTGAGCATTTGATGCAAAGGATGTTAACAATATTACGACAGAGAACAGTATAATCCTTTTCATGGCAGTATATTATCTTATCTTTAATACCAAATCGTTCAATTCAACCACATCGCCACTGGGCCCAACTGCCTTAACATCAGTTATGGCAATCTGGCTTCCAGAACGAATAGATGCTATAATACGCTTTTGTTCATCGGTAAAACGTGAACTAGTTGACTCCTTTTCCTGTAGGAACCCGCCCACAGTAGCAGAGAGTTTAAAACTAACCACTTTGAATTTCAGGTCAAAGTCAAAGTCCTGAGGCATCTCAGCCACAACCCCTAGCGAGGCTTCAAGTTCGTTTTTGTTAACAACCTTGCCAGTTACGCCAAGAACCTTTGGCGTTGGGGGGGGAACTTTCTTTACCCTAAAGGTCTTTTTTCCCATGGAAACTTTTCGCTTGCCTTCCGTTTCAGCAAAAACTGTAATTTCAACAGTAGGTGCACCTGCTCCTGGTTGGGCTATGTAACTTCCCATTCCAACAGGCTTGATGCTACCACGGCTAATAGTGGCCGACACCTTATCGGGGGCAAATCCTGGAACTGAAATATCTATTGGGTTTTCAACACCCAAGTAAAGCACATTCATCTTGGTTGGAGCAATAACCACGTTGGGTGGCATTACTGTGTAGGAATGCTTGAATGGACGTCGAACAATTGTTCCATCTGGTGCTTTCATTTCAATTAATCCTTGCCAGTTTACAACACCAGTTGATGAGGCTTTACGGGTTAGTACGGCTCTACCGGTTTTGTTTACTGGTACTTCCTCAGTATTTCCAATAGGACGGTAGTCATATCCATTGATTGCGCTATTGAAAACCGAGTCGTAACGACAAAGGTAAACTTTGGGTACCTGAGTGGTATCGGAAGCGGCAAGAAATATCTCAGCTCGGAATTCGCTACCCTGGAAAATAATGTTGGAGTTAGGGATTACTGTGGCTGAGAGCTTATTAAATTTAAACTCTGTTGCACCAATGCTACCCATCAGATAGTTAATAACTTCAGCTTCAACGTTAAGAATATCAACCTGTACCTTTGTAAGCTGAGGTATTACTGCAATTAATGGAATATGTTCAAATCGTGCACTCTCCCAGGTGTTGTGTGTGCCATCTTCCTTTATTGGGGGATCGTCAGTATTAAGAATTTTCTTGATTGATTCAACAAGTTCTGGGGCCCTATCCTTATCAATTATGCTAACTATATACTCCCTGAATTCTTCTAATTTTTGTTTTAAGACCTTTGCCTTACCATTACCCTCAAACCCTATCAGGATAGTAGCAGCTTTATCAAGGTCGCTTTTACCCTGAATGAGCTCACCAATAATTTCACCATTCTGGATTGCTGGGGTTTCCTCACCCTCCGATGCTTTTACCACCTCTATTTTAAGGTCCTGAACGTACTGTAGAATTTCAGTGGCTTTCTTTTGAATTTCGTCGGCTTTTTGTTTATAGGGCCCAACCTTTACAGGATTTATGCTGTAAGCAGCAGCAAATTCATCGTAAAGTTTCTTGTTTTTAAGCCGGTAACTTTCTGTAGTTCTTGATAGGCCATTGTCAACTAAAACAAAAGCTTCAAGAACCTCAGACGATACATTAAGCGCAAGCATAGCTGTCAGCACGAGGTACATCATGCCGATCATCTTTTGCCTGGGAGTCTCTTTTCCGTGTGCCATAAAGCTATCTTAAGCTGTAATATGCAAAACTGCTACTTTCCGTTTGATAGGGCATTGATTGCTGTAAGCATGTTGCCGTAAACATTATTGAGAGCAGCCACATTGCTATTCAACTTCTCAACTGCCAACCTGAACTTTTCGGTCTCTTCAATAGTGAAGTTAAGTTTCTTTACCATTCCATCAACTCCCTGGTAAACCTTTTCGGCTTCTTTAAGCCTTTGGCTGGTTTCCTGCAGATGAAGTTCATGCGCTGCATTTAGTGCAGCCATATTCTTGTTCAGTCGTTCAAGCTGTTCCTTATAGCTTGTACTTCCGTTTGTAATAACGTTTCCGTTAAGTTGCATTGCTTCAGCTAACTGCTGGTAGGTAGTAGCTACCTGCGATGCTGTTTGCTTGTAGGCGTTTGCAAGTCCATCGGCTGAGACTTTAAGATTATCGGCAACCGATTCGGCGGAACCAACTATTCGTTCGCTTACCTTTTGTCCGGCATTGGTAAGTTCGGCCTCCAGGTTCTTAACCGATTGGTTAACACCATCCATGAAGTTTTTGCCACTTTCGGACATTACACCTGCAGCCTGCTGTATGTTTTGGTTTAAAACATTTATTGACTCATTGAGTGCTTGTCCGCTTTGAGAGTAATTTTGGGTAAAAGTACCAACACTCTCCGATGCTTTTGTCAATTTCTCGTTGAACTCCTTTACAACTGTTGCTGAATTGGTAATGTCGGCAATTTTGCTCGATGCATCACCCAGTTTATTAAGCCCAGCGCTAACCTTATCGAAAAGGGCAGGACTAATCTCTGCGTTTTCAAGCATCTTGTTGAACTTTTCGGTAAAGATTAGGGCACCGGGAACTCCTACCGCAGCTGGTTGTGAAGCCGGTGCAGCGGATACAGGAGCGGCTGCAGCAACTCCAGCAGACCCTGCGGGCAAGGATGCCAGCACAGAAGTAATAATTTGTTGAACATCCTCAGCAGAAAGGCCTTGGTTCCTGGAGCGGCGGTATCCTGAAATTTCCTCTTCATCGGACATTCCGGTTAATTCAGGATATACTAGAGTCCAGTCTACCTCTTCGTGAATTGGCTCAAAAGCGGAGAAGAAGAATATTATTGATTCCGTACCCATACCTAGGAAAAGCATGGTACCAGCACCTTTCAGGTGAAGAATTTTGAAAAGTGCACCAAGAATTACCACTGAAGCACCCCATCCGTAAAGGTACTTCATGAAGGTTTTCCATTTCTTGGATGTTACAATTTCTTCTATGCTGATCTTCATAACTGTAATGTTTTCAATTAGTAAAATTCATCACTTCTACTTAGCTCCGAGGTAAGAACGAACGCAACGGAATCCAATATAAGACTTGGCTGAGTCCTGATACTCGTAGGTACGTGAACCAACCTGAAGGAAGAAGCTAATATCTTTCCACGAACCGCCACGAACCACCTTACGCTTTAGCGCTGGTAGATCGGATGGTTTAGTGTTGTACTTATAATCGGGATTCATATCGTGCATAAAAGAGTATGCACTTTCATCGTAGGCGTTGGCTGTCCACTCAGCAACGTTTCCAGCCATATCGTATAGTCCATAATCATTTGGTTCATAAGTGCCAACGGGGATTGGTATTAAACCACCGTCGTCAACATAGTTACCACGGAGGGGTTTGAAGTTGGCCAGGAAGCATCCCTCCATATTACGGGTGTAAGGTCCGCCCCAAGGATACATGCTGTGGTTCAAATTACCACGGGCAGCATACTCCCATTCAGTTTCGGTAGGTAAGCGGTAATCCTGAATGGTAATACCTTCAGGGGCAAGAAACTTATTGAGTGTTTGGGTTCTCCAAATACAGAAAGCAGTTGCCTGTTTCCATGTAACGCCAACAACAGGGTAATTGTCGAATGCAGGATGCCAGAAGTAACTATTGGTGTAAGGTTCATTGAACGCATAGGTAAAATCGGCTACCCAACAAAGAGTATCGGGGTAAACGTTTACCTTATCGCGCATGATAAAACTCTGGCGGTTATCAACCTTAACCTTCTCTCCTAGGCTGTTTATAACCTCACCCTGGTCGTAACTGAGGGTTTCGTAGTTATAGCGGTTGCGTTTTTGAGCTGCTTGCTTAATATCAATCCAGTAATACTCAAAGAATAGTTTACGGGTATCAATCTCCTTACGACCAAAAAGTTCATCCTCTTTGGAATAGTATAGGGCATTTAGGACTTCGCGTTGCTCCTCATCTTCCATATCAATTGGAACTTCCCAGTTGAGAACAGGAGGATCCAGAGGGTTCCCGAACTGGTCCTCTGTGATTAGGAACTCATCGTTTATTTCACCAAGTAGGCGACGTGCAATGGAGTCGCGAACATAGTAAACAAACTGCCGGTACTGGTTATTAGTAATTTCAGTTTGATCCATCCAGAAAGCATCAACCGAAACCGTTTTGGTAGGAGCATTAATTGCCCAGGCAACATCCTGATCATTGCTACCCAGAGTAAATGAACCCATGGGAATGAACACCATTCCCAGCGGTGTTGGCTCGCTGAAACTTCTACGTCCTGGAACACCCGTTAACTCGCCAGTATTGCCAGGTCCACAACCATAAAGTAGGGACGCCAAAATACCTATGGAGAGAAATTTTTTCATAAGGCATCGTTTATTAAGCAAATAACGTAATTTTTTTCGTTCAATTGTAAAAATATGTTACAAAAATCTCAAACTTTTATACTGTTGGGGTGGCTTTTCCTTATTTAGCTGGAAGTTATACCCCATGTAAAACTCGTGAGAACCGTTGTTGTACTTACTTATTTTACTGGTACTAAATTCATAAGCATACCCAAACTTAATACCATTAAAAAGTTCAAAACCAACCAAGCCAGTAATCGCCTCGCCCACACGGTAAGAAACGCCACCCCATACCTTTTTATTGTACCGAACAATTGTATTAAGCGATAATTTACTCGATTTTAAATCGCTGTGAACAATTACTGAAGGCTCAAACTGCCATGTGGGGTTTGGAAAATTAACAATATATCCACCAGTTAAGTAGTACTGACGGGTATACCGTGCAGGTAATGCTGCCTTATTAGTTTTGGTTTCGTTCAGGTGTAGCGCTGAGAACCCAAAAAACATGTACTCCGTATTGAAGTATAACCCTGCGCTGAGGTCAAAGTTGATTGAACTTTCCTTTTGATCAGGAATTGCCTCATCGCCACCACCAACGGGGTAATTCCATTTTGGGTCGAGCTTATTATTTACAAACCCAGCACCAACCCCAAATCCTAAATCGCCATTAATCAATTTAAATTTAAAACGGGCAGCATAGGCAATGTTAATGCCAAGGTCATTATTAAATCCATAGCTATCGTTCAGGATACTCAACCCAACTCCGCTCTTGAATCCAAAGGGCGATATTGGGGCATTTATGCCTAATGTATTGCTTAAGGGTGCACCATCGCCAAAACCTGCCCACTGGATGCGGCTGATGGCCCCAACCCCTATCATGTTGTTCTGACTTCCAGCGTATCCTGGATTTATAGTTAACGGGTTAAAGAGTATTTGATTGAACTGAGGGTCTTGCTGTCCGAAAGCATGGGACGACAGCAAAACGCTTAGTGTAGTGGCAAATACAAGTTTTCCAAATACTCTCATTGGTAGCTTTTAAAAATTAGTTTGCCTATATGAACCGAAAAGTAAAGTAAGTAAAAATTTTAAATTCATACAAATTTATTAACAAAATATGTTAACAAAAGTAACAGTAATGCTTTATACCTGCTTTTGCCTGTAGGGGTTACCTTTTAAGCAGATTTTTTTTTGAACGTTCCAAAATATTGGATTTAGTGCTAAAAAATGTTAACCAATGAGCTCCTGGTTAAATTAGATTTTTTGAGCTTTTTTATACCAACGCAACCAACGTTGAGGGATCTCGCCATTACTTGCCTGTGAATAATCCGATGCATTGCACCGCACTAATAATTTTCCTCGCAAAAGTTTCTTTTTACTATTTACAGGTAGCTCAAACCACCAATTCCCGGAAAGTTCACTTCTAAAAAAGATCATTTCAACATTTTGAACCTCGGTACTTACTACATACTTTTTATTATGGGGTAAATTTTTAATGGGATTTTCAACCCTGCGATGGGAAACACCCTCAATGTAGTGCCAAAGTACCTGTGCGGCAAGCATAATGGTTTGTTCGGGTGCATTAGTTTTTAATCCGCAAATTCCAATAAATTTACTACTCTGTCCAATGCCGGCATAACGGGAAAGCATACAAATCTCCTCAGCATAGAGTCCATTGGGATTATCAAATGCTTTTCCAGGGGCATCGGAAGCGCGAACGGCTGCCATATCAATGCTAACCAGACTTGCATCGGACAGTGTAGGTTCTGCCTCACGGATATTTCCGCGCAGGTTGCCTAACCTGATATAATCATGCTTACGGCGCAAAACCTTTTGTAGGGTATGCTGTGGAGTAAAGTATCCCTGAATGCCAATAAAACTTAAATCGAGCAACTTCTCGTAGGGCTCATCAATCAATGTGTTAACAAAGTTATCCTGATGAAAATCGTTGTTGTTTCCATCCCAATCAATTTTACTATCAATAATGGCCATCCGGATGAAGCTCTGGCTTTGCTTCCACCCAGCATAAGCCTTTGATAGGAATTCCTGTGGGCCACCTAAGAGAATGAGATGCGATTTTGATTCGGCAATAATTGCCGAGATTGACTCCACAACTTGATACTGCTGGGCTAACGTAAGAGTTGCAGAAATATTGCCAGCATCAAACACTTTCCCCTTTGAGTAAGGGATGGAGCTAAGCCCCCAAAGCAATTGACGAATATCGTTGGATATGGACTGTGAATCCAACGACTCAATCCCTACAATAAATATATCGCCAGGGCGGATTGGGGAATCGGGGTGGTCATGTAGGTTTATCACCTGGTTGCCAAAACAATACTTTTTTTCAGCAAAAGGGTAAAATCCCGTCACATCGGAAGGAACTAGGTATGCTATAAGCTCATTTGCTAGCATAGGGTACTCTATTTCTTTTTAGTGGTTTTTGTAGTTTTCTTGCCCGTAGTTTCCTTCTTTTCAGATTCTTCAATTATTTTGAGGCAGTCGTGGTAGGTTAACTCCGATGCGTTAGTCCCTTTGGGAATTTTATAGTTACTTTTTGCCTTTGAGATGTATGGTCCCCAACGGCCATTAAGCACCATAAGTTCGGGGTCCTCAGTAAAAGTCTTGATTACCCTTTGTTTTTCTTTCAACCTACCCTCTTCAATAATTTCAATGGCTCTACTTAAATCGATATCTAAAGGGTTATCATCCTTTTTGAGGGAGTAAAATTTCCCCTCGTGCCGAACGTATGGGCCAAACCGGCCAACTGCAACTACCACCTCTTTCCCCTCAAAGCTACCAAGTGTACGCGGGAGTTTAAATAAGGACAAAGCCTCCTCAAGGGTTATTGTTGAAACCAATTGCCCCTTTAGCAAGCTTGCATACTGAGGTTTTTCCTTACTATTGGGGTCGTTGTCGCCAAGCTGAACAATAGGGCCATACCGGCCAATCCGAACGCTAACAGTTTTTCCAGTTGCCGGGTCGGTTCCTAAAACCCTCTCCCCTTTTGTGTAATCCGACTCCTTTTCGGTTTTCTTAACGGTATCGTGGAACGGCTTATAGAACTCATCAATCATTTTGGTCCATTCCATCTTCCCCATCGCAATCTCATCGAACTTTTCCTCAACCTGTGCAGTGAAGTTATAGTTAACAATATTGGGAAAGTACTCCACCAGAAAATCGTTAACCACAATTCCAATATCGCTGGGAAAAAGCTTTGCCTTTTCAGCTCCAGTAACCTCAACCTTTTGGGTTTGGGTAATTTTACCCTGTTTAAGGGTAATGCTTTGGTATGGACGTTCAACCCCTGGCCTATCCTCCTTAATCACGTAACCTCTGGCAATTATAGTTGAAATGGTAGGAGCGTAGGTTGAAGGCCGTCCAATTCCGAGCTCTTCAAGTTTCTTTACCAAACTAGCCTCAGTATACCTAGCAGGACGTTGTGCGAATCGTTCCAGGGCGTTAATCTGCTTAGGTTGTAGGGCTTGACCAACCTTTACAAGGGGTAAAAGATCCCTGCTTGCCTCCTCGCTATCGTCGTCCGATGATTCGCTGTAAGCTTTAAGGAACCCATCGAAAATGATAACCTCGCCAGAGGCAACAAATTGGTACTTTGACCCGGAAACCTCAATGGTTATGGTGGTGCGCTCAAGTTGAGCATCGCTCATTTGCGAGGCAAGTGTTCGTTTCCTGATCAAATCGTACAGCTTTTGCTCTGCAGTAGTTCCAGGTACCTTTTCCTTATCGATATATGTGGGTCGGATTGCCTCATGTGCTTCCTGTGCTCCCTTGGTTTTGGTTTTGTACTGGCGGGTATGTGAGTATTTTTCGCCGAACTCCTTAAGTACTACCTCGCGGGAGGTGGCTAAGGCCAGGTCGGAAAGGTTTACTGAGTCGGTACGCATGTAGGTAATGTAACCGGCCTCATAGAGTTTCTGGGCAAGGGTCATGGTTTGGGAAACCGAAAAGCCGTATTTACGGCTAGCTTCCTGCTGAAGCGTTGATGTGGTAAATGGAGGAGGCGGCGATTTCTTGGCAGGTTTTTTAACTACATCGAGTACTTTAAAAGTTGCATCCTTACAATGCTCCAGGAATTTTCTTGCCTCATCAATGGTGTTTAACTTATCCGATAGCTCTGCTTTAAAGGGAGTTTGGGCATCGAAATCGGCAATAACCTTATAGAATGAAGTGCTCTTAAAATTGATGATTTCCCTCTCACGCTCCACAATGAGCCTAAGTGCAACCGATTGTACACGGCCTGCCGAGAGTGCAGGTTTTACCTTTTTCCAAAGTATAGGCGATATCTCAAACCCTACCAGTCTATCCAAAACCCTACGCGCTTGCTGGGAGTTGACAAGGTTCTCGTCAATGGAACGGGGGTTTTGAATGGCCTGCTGAATGGCGTTCTTGGTGATTTCATGAAAAACTATGCGTTTAGTTTTTTTAGGATCGAGCTTAAGCACCTCGGCCAGATGCCAGGCAATGGCTTCCCCTTCACGGTCTTCATCGGAGGCTAGCCATACCGTTTGGGCCTGTTCTGCAGCCTTTTTCAGCTCATCAACCACCTTTTTCTTATCGTCGCTAACAATGTACTGTGGCTTATAGTTCTTTTTTAAATCTACACCAAGCTTGTTCTTTGACAGGTCGCGTATATGGCCAAAACTCGACTTTACTACAAAATCTTTCCCCAAAAACTTTTCTATAGTTTTAGCTTTGGCGGGCGACTCTACTATAACCAGGTTAGGTATCATACCTTATATATATTACGTTAGGTTGGCACAAAGTAAAGAAATTGATACGGTTTGAACAAAATTATGTTAGTGAATTGAACTTTAAATTTTTCATTAACTGTTGGTTTACTAATTGAATTTATGGTGTTTACATTATCTCCATAAAAAAGTTGTACAATTTTGCATTCATATTTTACTAACTTTACGCCGAATTGCTATATGTTTGACTGACAAAAACCTGAACCCATAAAGTTCCCGATTATATTGAACTAAAGGTTAATCGCCTAAAAACTTTATCATTATTAACTCAAAATATTTTGTAAGGATGAAACTAAACGATCCTACAACGATTAAAAAATTCAAAACCTGGTTTTGGGGAGCATTGGCATTCGGCTTCCTTTTTGTTGTTACAATATTTATCCTGATTGGGTTGGAGTTCTTTGGACCATTGCCAACCTTTAGGGAACTCGAAAACCCTAAGAGCAACGTAGCCTCGGAGGTAATATCCGAGGATAACATAGTACTAGGCAACATTTACAAGGAATACCGAAGTTTTGTTGATTACAATGAGATTTCGCCCAATGTGATTAATGCACTGATTGCCACCGAAGATGTTCGATTCCATAACCATAGCGGAATCGACTTTAAGGGACTAGGTCGCGTAATGTTCAAAACCGTTCTTTTTGCCCAACGCTCAGCCGGAGGGGGCAGTACCATTACCCAACAGCTTGCCAAAAACCTTTTCCCTCGTGATATTTCTAGTAAACAGAACGTATTTGTAAGAACAACTAAACTGGTAATAACCAAATTTAAGGAGTGGATAACTGCTGTAAAACTAGAGCGGAACTACACCAAGGAGGAGATTGCTGCTATGTACCTTAACGTGGTGGAGTTTGGCAGTAACTCGTTTGGCATTAAAGCAGCGGCTAAAACATTTTTTGATACAACTCCCGACTCACTAACCATTGATCAGGCTGCCCTACTTGTGGGTGTAGTTAATGCGCCAACACGTTATAGCCCCGTGCGCAACCCAGAAAATGCTAGACACCGCAGAAATGTTGTGCTTGGGCAAATGCTTAAATACGGTTATATAAGTCAGGAGCAATTCGATTCCATATCAAAACTGCCCATTGTACTTAAATATCAAGCACAGAGCCATAACCAGGGAACTGCTACCTACTTCAGGGAGATGTTGCGATTGTTCATGACTGCATCAAAACCCAATCCCAAGCGCTACTGGTCGCAGCAGCTTTATAGGGAAGATTCCCTGCTGTGGGAAACTAATCCCCTTTACGGATGGTGCAATAAGAACACCAAGCCCGATGGCACTCCCTATAATGTTTACACTGATGGGCTGAAGATATACACCACCGTTAACTCGCGTATGCAACGGTATGCCGAAGAGGCGCTTGCCGAGCATCTTAAAAACGACCTCCAACCGGCGCTTGACAAGGAGATTAAGGCTCGCGGAGGAAAAATCTTTTACGATATAACTCCCGAACAGGCCGACCATATAATATACCTTGCAATGCGGCAAACGCAAAGGTACAGGGGTCTTGTTGCCTCAGGTGCTTCGCGCGATAGCATAATGGATAACTTTAATGAGAAAATACCCATGCGGGTGTTTTCATGGAAAGGTGAGCGCGATACTCTTATGTCGCCCCTTGACTCCATAAGGTACTACAAGCAATTCCTGCGCTCAAGCTTTATGGCAATGGATCCGCATAACGGTCATGTAAAAGCCTACGTCGGTGGTCCTGATTTTAAGCACTTTAAGTATGATATGGTTCAGCAGGGGAAACGACAGGTTGGTTCAACCATCAAACCATTCCTTTATACCTTAGCCATGCAGGAAGGATATTCGCCCTGCACCAAAGTACCCAATGTTACACAAACCTTTGTGGTGGGCGATACCATTTGGGCGCCCAAAAACTCGGGTAGCACCAAGTACGATGGCCAAATGGTCACACTAAAATGGGGCTTGTCCAACTCGGTTAACAACATCTCTGCATGGATCATGAAGCAGTTTGCGCCAAGCGCTGTGGTGGAAATGATTCATCAACTTGGTATAAAGAGCTACATTGAACCTGTTCCCTCAATAATACTTGGCACATTTGAGTTCAGCCTTTATGAAATGGTAGGTGCATATGGAACTTATGTGAATAAAGGGGTTCAGGTGGAACCAATATTTGTTACGCGCATTGAGGATAAAAACGGAAATGTACTGGCAACTTTTAACACCAAAAAAAACGAAGCCATTAGTGAGCAAACAGCATACCTCATGATAAACCTGCTTGAAAGCGTTGTTAATCAAGGTACAGGGGTTCGCTTGCGGTTGAAGTATCGGCTGCCCGGAAAGATTGGTGGAAAAACCGGAACAACCCAGCACCACTCTGACGGTTGGTTTATGGGCGTAACCCCAAATCTTGTTGCAGGAGTTTGGACGGGTGCCGAGGACCGTTCGGTTCACTTCCAGAACCTCGCCTTAGGACAGGGGGCCAACATGGCTCTCCCTATCTTTGGTTTGTTTATGCAAAAGGTTTATGCTGACACCTCGCTAGGTATATCGCCAAACGATGATTGGCAAAAGCCATTACTTCCTAGCAACGTAAGCATTAACTGTGAGGACGAATCTAGCTATGAGATAAACGAAATAGAAATCTACTAAAGCGATTTACCAGGAATTGCATCGATAAGCAACTGCGTATATACACTTTGGGGCCTGCTAAATATCTCCTCGGCAGGCCCTTGTTCTTCAATACTGCCTCTATTTAAAACTATTACCCTTGAACAAATACTCCGCACTACCGATAAGTCGTGGGAGATAAAAAGGTAGGTTAACCCCATTCCCTTTTTTAGCTCCTGAAGCAAATCAAGCATCTGGGCCTGAGTTGATACATCAAGCGCTGAAAGGACCTCATCGCAAACCAAAATTTTTGGTTTAAGAACCAGTGCACGAGCAATAACAATCCTTTGCCTTTGTCCCCCGGAGAATTCGTGAGGGTAGCGATTAATACTGTCAGCTGGCAAGCTAACCATTTGAAGTAATTCCTCAACCGCCTTCCGGGCCTCCCTTTTACCTCCTAAACCATGATAGATAAAAGGCTCCATTAGGGCCTGGCCTATGGTTAGCCTCGGATTTAGCGATGAGTAGGGGTCCTGAAAAATAAACTGAACCTCGCGACGAAAATTAAGCAGATTGCTCCCTTTTAGGCTGCTCAATGGTTCCCCATTATATTCAATGGTTCCGCTTTGGGTTTCGATTAATTTAAGCAAAGTACGACCAATGGTACTTTTACCTGAACCCGACTCGCCCACCAGACCTAATGTTTCGCCTTTAAATAAAGTAAATGAAACATCGCTAATTGCCTTAAAGCCCCTTTTAAACCAGCTATTGCTACCGTATTCTACACTGATTGAATTTACACGGAAAATGTGTTCAGGCTCATTTGTGACACCAGCTGTTTCAGTAATAGGTTGATTTATCCGTTTACGGAACTCAATAAGCCGACGGGTGTATGGATGTGTAGGGTTGTTAAAAATTTCGGTTACAGTGCCCTGCTCAACAATTTGCCCCTGCTGCATAACCATAATTCTATCGGCAACCTCAGCAACTACTGACAAATCATGAGTGATGAAGATAATGCCTATTTGATGCCTTTGCCGAATATCCTTCAGTAGCTGTAAAATACTCTTTTGAACGGTAACGTCGAGTGCGGTGGTTGGCTCGTCGGCGATAAGGATACGGGGATTACCCGCAAGTGCCATGGCTATCATAACCCTTTGCTTTTGACCTCCGCTAAGCTGGTGCGGATAGCTGCTATAAACCTTAGCAGGATCGGTTAATTGCATTTCCGCAAGCAACTGTATGCATCGCTCTTTAGCCTTTGCGCCCCTAAGATTGGTATGTAGTTCAACAGCCTCCGATATTTGCTTACCACATATCATGGAAGGGTTAAGGCTGGTTTGGGGTTCCTGAAAAATCATTGCAATGCCTTGTCCCCTGATCTGCCGGTGCGTTTTACTATCTACTTTTAGTAGATCGACCTGTCCTTTTTCAGTGCTGAAAGAGGCTGAACCACCTTCCACTTTTGCATTGGGTGGCAACAGCCCCATAAGGGCTAACGATGTTACCGATTTTCCCGATCCCGATTCGCCAACAAATCCAAGTATTTCGCCGGGCATCAAGCTAAAGCATATCCCTGAAACCACCGGGTTGCCAGAAAACGATACTGTGAGATCGGATACCTTTAGCATCAGATATCAACATTAAAATTGTTGGACTCAATGGCTTCGGCCATCAGGTAGCCATGTGCAGTTGCATAGATTATGGAACGGGTTGCCCCTGAGCAATCGCCAATAAATTTCAGCCTTGCCGAAATCTGGTTGTTCAGCCTATTGGAGTAGAACTTTATTTCGGGAGCATATACTAGATTGTCGTTGTTGGCCACCCCGGGAATAACCGTGTTAAGATTTTCAATGAAATCAATTATACTCTCAATAATCCTACGTGGGAATGCAAGGTTTATATCACCTAAAATGTATTTTTCGGGCTCAAGGGTTGGATGAACCCGGTAAAGGTTTTTAGTGCGTTTGGATTCCTTAAAGTGGCTGTATGTTTGTAGTATTACTTTCCCCTCACCCGCCAAAAGGTTCGATAGCTTAGCAATGTATGAGCCATAGCCAATGGGATCGTTGAACGGTTCGGTTAGCACAAGCGATGCCAGAATGGCAAAGTTGGTATTCCCACTTTTTTCGCGCATCTTGGCATGTCCGTTAACCGTGGTGAAATCGCCATAGTTCTCAGTAACCACAAACCCCGATGGGTTGTTGCAGAACGTACGAACCATGTAACCGGTACGGCTTTTGTATTTCACCTTGAATTCATACATCTCACGGTTTATTTCATCCACAATGTGGTTGGGTAACTCGTAGCGAATACCCAAATCAACCTTAGTATTATTCTTTATAAGCTGTGGATATTCCGATATGGTTCTGTTAATCAGCTTATGCCCACTCCTACCAACCGCAATAACCGCCATATCGAACCTTTCGGTTCCGTTAACTATTACACCATCAGGCTGCTCTTTTACCTCAGTTACCTCAGTGCTAAAATGAAAGTGGATATTAGCCGATTTGCAAAATTGCTCGTAGATATTGAAGAGAACCTCCTTGAGCTGATCGGTTCCAATGTGGAAGAATTGCGATGATATGGGTAGAAATCCTTTTTCGTAGAATTTACGGTAGTAATCCTCCGATGCGAATGAGTTGCCGGTTTCAACCTCACGCTTACCCGTAAAATTGATGTAGTACTCAACAAACCTACGCTGCAGCAAGGGATCAATATAAATTTCACCTCCCATCTCGGTTGATACGAATAGCTTTCCATCGGCACGTATGCCCGATATGCTAGACGAGTAGATGTCGTTGCTTTTCTCAAAAACGTGCACCTCGTGGTTGCTATTCTTTAGCTTCTCGAGCAAACCGATGGCTGCTGCCCCAAAACCGATAACCGCAATTCTCATATCAATTATTTTTAGTCCACGGATTCCCGTCCAAATAAGAGTCGAATTAACTCCTCAATTCTCCCGATTGGAATAATCTTACAGTTTTTATTTCCGTTATCGAGCCCTTTGGTATTGTAGCGCGATACAAACATGCGGGTCATCCCAAGCTTATTGGCCTCAGCCACACGTTGGTCGAGACGGTTCACCGGGCGAATTTCGCCAGAAAGGCCAACCTCCGCAGCAAAGCATGTTGTGCCAGGTATTGCAACATCGAGCGTTGATGATAGTATGGCTGCAATAACAGCAAGGTCAATAGCCGGATCGCTAACCTTAAGCCCTCCGGCAATATTCAGGAAAACATCCTTGTTGGCAAGCCTAAAACCTGCGCGACGCTCAAGAACAGCCAAAAGCATGTTAAGCCTTCGCTGGTCAAAGCCTGTGGTGGATCGCTGAGGTGTACCGTAAACCGCTGTGCTAACCAGCGCCTGAGTCTCAATTAGAAATGGTCTTGCACCATCGATTGTAGCGGCAACTGCAATGCCGCTAAGCTGCTCATCGCGATGCGATAGTAGTATCTCCGATGGATTGGTTACCTCAACCAAGCCATTGTTTTGCATCTCAAAAATCCCAATCTCCGATGTTGAACCAAACCGATTCTTTGATGAACGTAAGATTCGGTAAAGGTAGTTCTGATCGCCCTCAAACTGTAATACCACATCAACAATATGCTCCAGCACCTTGGGGCCAGCTATGCTACCATCCTTGGTTATGTGACCAATAAGTATGACGGGAACACCCGATGTTTTTGCGTAACGCAATAGCGTGGCAGCCGTTTCGCGAATCTGCGAAACGCTACCCGGCGACGACTCTATTGTATCGGTGTACAGGGTTTGAATGGAGTCAATAACAATTAAATCGGGCTGAACATTCTCAATCTGGGTGAGTATGTTCTCCAAAAGCGTTTCGTTCAGGATTAGGCAATCCTGATTAGCAGGGTTAATCCTATCGGCACGGATTTTCACCTGACGGGCACTCTCCTCGCCCGAAACGTAAAGCACCTTTTGGTGATCCATACCCAGGGCAAGCTGCAAAGCTAAAGTTGATTTTCCTATGCCCGGTTCACCTCCAAGCAAAACAATTGAACCAGGAACAATTCCCCCTCCTAGTATTCGGTTTAGCTCGCCTATGCGGGTATCGATGCGTTTCTCATTGCTGGTTTCAATCTCCTTTAAGGGCTTTGGTATTGCATTGCGGGAAACCTCTACCAGTCCTGGTCGGCTTTTGGACTCCTTGGTTATCCGCTCCTCTACAAAGGTGTTCCACTCATTGCATGAGGGGCAACGCCCCAGCCATTTTACCGACTCGGCCCCGCAATTCTGGCAAACGTAAACGCTCTTAGTTTTAGCCACCTACTTATACTTTGAAATGATATCATCGATACTGGTAGTGCTACCCATGAAAATCTCGACACGGCCTCCCCACTCCTTAACCACCTCAAGGGCTTTCTTATCGGTATCGGATGCATGCGCACAGCAAACTGCCACAGCAGGTTTTGTCCTGCGGAGGAAATCTTCAACCCCTTCATTGCAAATATGCACTGCTGAAACCAGCTGATGCGCCGAAACCATTGCAGCCCGTTGATCCTGATTATAAATTGGAAATTTTTCGCCTTTATCTGCCTTAACATCGGCATCGGGCTTAACGCCTACTGCCAACTCCTGACCTAACTCAGAGGCAAAGGTGATTAAGTCAAAAACCGACGGGTGAAAAACATCAAAGGTGCCATAAAGGGCTACTACCGAACGCGATTTAAAGTTCCAAAATGCTACCATTCGGTCGTACTCAACACCACTAAGTATTTTTTTCGAAAGAATTTCTCTTTTATCCATAAAGCAAAACGTTTAAAGATTTAAGCAAGTAAAAATACAAATTTTCAGAGATAATGGGTGAAAATCAAGTTTGGTATTTAGCGTTTAGCGTTTGATTGCAGACAAAAAGAGGGTTTGACGGAAAGCGGGAAGGAAGGATAAAGGTTAAAGGATAAAGGATAAAGGATAAAGGCTAAAAGTTGACCCGTGACCCGTCCTGAAGTATTGGGATAGACTACTCTGAAACATCTCTCTGTCCTGCTGAGCTCGCCGAAGCATCTCTTTGCTCCTTTTTCGCTTTTACCCTTCACTGAAATCCTTCGCTCCCCTCTAAGTCGAGACAGGAGGCTCAGGATGAAAGATTTAGCTGTTCGTTGATAGTGAATTCATGACCCCAGCATTCTTTTTCTTAACTTTTCTTTTTCGCCTCAGCCATTAGTTGAACCGTATGGGTAATGGGTGTGAATGTAAAACCAAGTGCTTTAATTTTAACGGATGAGTAGTACGATTTTGTAAATGCCGATTTGAGGTTACTTTTTGATATTCTTCCGGCTGTAAGAATGAAAATCAGCGGGTAAAGAACATGTATTAATGTCAAAGGTATCTTTATAAAAGGTTTTCTATTGTTGGAAACATTAGCAATTAAGGTAAAAAGTTCCCTGAAGCCAAGGTTTTCTGAATTAAGAACAAATCGCTCTCCGCTAACCTCGGTGTTTAGAGTAAGAAAGACCATGGCTTTTGCCACATCGCGAACATCAACATAACCGGTTACGCCATCGGTATAAAAGGGCATCCCTTTCGATACTATGCTGAATAGCTGTCCACTACCCGAATTCCAACGTCCGGGACCGAGAATTACTGAAGGATTAACTATTACCACTCTTAACCCCTGTTCAAAACCACGCCAAACCTCGTTTTCACCTAAAAACTTGCTTCGGGCATAGGCACTCTGTCCCTTACTTTTTTGCCACTTGCAGCTCTCATCAATTACTCCCAAGTCGTTCCTTTCGCCTAGGGCTGCAATGGAGCTAACGTGGCATAACGTTTTAACCCCATTCTCAAGACAGGCATCCACAACATTAGCAGTCCCACGAACATTGGTGGCAAGTATGTTCTGCTCCTGCGATGGGCTGAACGAGACCGTAGCGGCTGTATGAAAAACGGTTGATACGCCCTTAGTAGCCTCAACCAACGATTGGTAATCTAACACCTCAGCATCAACCCATTCAATCAGATTTAGTAAGTCCGAAGAATTAGCGGTGTATAGTGAGAAAAACCACTCTACAAAATGCGTATTTGAGTTTGCCCTTCGGGTAGCTCTAACCTTGTGCCCCCCTGAACACAGTTCATAAAGCAAATGAGCACCTACGAGTCCAGTAGCACCAGTTACAAGTATCATACTGTTGGGTGAATTTATTTCTGGAACGATAGGTCCTTTGACCAAATTAGCTTTTTGCCAAACCCTAACCGGTTATCGGTCATCTTTAAGTAGGTAAGGTCAACAACCCATAGGTGGGTTTCCATTAGCATGGCAATTGGAAAACGCTTAAGGTAAGCCTTCTTGGCTCTCTCATGCAGTTCGCCTTGTGGTTGTGATATTATTCCCTGAAACTGCACTCCCTGGATTTTGCCAATGATGCTTGTTTCAAGCACAATAGTCCCCGCAACGTAGATATTATGACTGGCCTGTTGGATGTGTTTGGTGTCGAAATCGGAAGTAAACACAAGACTGTTTTCATCTTCCATGTAAACATAGAAACAGTTAGCGCACCAGGGTTCCTCGTTGAAGCTTGTAGCCAGCGTTAAAACATGATGCTCGTTGATAAACTCAACAATCCTGCTATCGGGTTTTTCGGCCATGATAAACTTTTAATCAAGCAAAGGTAAAAAATTTAGTTGATAGTTGGTAGTTGATAGTTGGTAGTGAAAATACACTTTGCCCTTCCCCTCTGGGTGTAGTTATTTGTTGTTCGGGTTTATTTAAACGGCTCTCTCTACATTTCTCTAACTTCCTCAAGCTTCTTTATAACTTCTTCTCAATTCCACTTTCAAATGAGATTCCTCGCTAGGCTCCTAATGACAATAGGGGTTGCTCGATTTCGTTTAACGGCTTACGTTTAACGCTCTATACACCTCTAACTTCCTCACATTCTCCAATGCCCGTATTACTATTCACTAACCTAGCGCCCTCCGTACTGCTGCTCGTAGTATTTCAGGTAATCGCCGCTTACCACATTGTTAAGCCATTGCTCATTGGCCAGGTACCATTCAACGGTTTTTTCCAGGCCCACATCAAAAGTTAGCGATGGCTTCCAGCCCAGCTCGCGCTGAATTTTGCTGGAGTCAATGGCGTAGCGTAAGTCATGACCAGCCCTGTCCTTTACAAAGGTTATCAGCTTTTCCGACTCCCCCTGGGCTCTGCCGAGTTTCCTGTCCATTATTTGACAAAGCAGCCTGATAAGGTCAATATTCTTCCACTCGTTGTTACCCCCAATATTGTAGGTTGTGCCAGGCTTTGCCTTATGGAAAATCAGATCGATAGCGGCTGCATGATCTTCCACGTACAGCCAGTCGCGAACATTCTCCCCTTTACCGTAAATTGGGATGGGTTTACTGTTCTTAATGTTGTGGATAGATAGTGGTATAAGCTTCTCAGGAAACTGGTTTGGCCCGTAGTTATTGGAGCAATTCGATATAACAGCGGGTAGGCCATAGGTGTGATTGTAGGCCCTTACCAGATGATCCGACGATGCCTTTGAAGCGGAGTATGGGCTGCGGGGGTCATAAGGGGTTTCCTCTGTGAAGAACCCTTCAGCCCCAAGGCTACCGTAAACCTCATCGGTGGAAATGTGGTAGAAAAGTTTTCCTTCCCAGTTGCCATTCCAAAACTTTCGGGCTGCGTTCAGAAGAATGGTGGTTCCAAGTATGTTTGTACGGATAAATGCCATGGGGTCTGTTATCGACCGGTCCACGTGCGACTCGGCTGCCAGGTGGATAACACCGTCAATGGCATACTCGCTAAAAACCTTGTCAACATCGGCCTCGCTGGCTATATCGCCTTTAATAAATTTGTAATTGGACTTGCCCTCAATGTCGGTTAGATTTTGCAGGTTACCCGCATAAGTTAGCTTATCAAAGTTGATAATCAGGTAGTTGGGGTAGTTGTTTACAAATCGGCGAACCACATGCGAGCCAATGAATCCTGCGCCACCGGTTATTAGAATTGTTCTGCGTTCCATTCCCTTTTCATGAATTTACAAGTGTTTAACAAAATTTTTCTGTAAAGAAAGTAAATTTTTGGATGACATTTTGTGTTGGATAAAAAAGATACTAAATTTGCAGCCACAAAAATAACGGCTCGTAGCTCAGCTGGTAGAGCACGTGACTCTTAATCATGGGGTCGTGGGTTCGATCCCCACCGAGCCGACAGCAAGCCACTCCAAAGGAGTGGCTTTTTTGTTTGGGTCATAAAATATTTTGCTAATTTTGTTAGTAAACCATTTCCCCCATGCCCGGACTACAAAAGGAAACCGTTAATTTTCTTGTAAACCTCTCAAACAATAATAACCGTGAGTGGTTTCAGGTTAACCGCAATTATTATGAGCAGGCCCAAACCGATTTTCAACGGCTTGTGTTTACACTGATTGCAGGTATTAGCCACTTCGATAAATCGATAGGTGCTCTTGAACCCCGCGATTGCATCTTTCGTATTTACCGCGATGTTCGCTTTTCTGCTAACAAAAATCCTTACAAGGAGAACTTTGGGGCCTTTATTGCTCCGGGTGGCCGAAAAAGCAGTGGTTGTGGCTATTACATCCATATCCAGCCCGGGGGTTCATTTGCTTCGGGAGGTTTGTACATGGCCCCTGCGCCTGTTATGAAAGCGGTACGCACGGCAATGGTTGAAAATAGGAGCGAGTTCCTTTCCGTAGTTAACAACCCTAAGTTCAAATCAACCTTTACCTGGGAGGGAGTTGAGCAGGCTAAGCGCACACCTGCAGGTTTTGAGTTCGATCCCGAACTCGATCTATTTCTCAGGTTGAAACACATAACCCCATCACGCGATTTTACCGATGATGAACTCTTTCATCCCGATTTCGACCTTAGGGCGATTGAAGTGTTTGAAACGCTTAGTCCACTGGTTAAATTTCTAAATCAAGCCATACCATAAAATGCGCAGCCTATTTACAGCAATAATCGCCCTACTACCCATATGCATCAATGCTCAGGTAGGATATGTTCAGGAGGGCAACGCATCGTATTACGGCGATAATTTTGAGGGAAGGGTTACCGCATCGGGTGAACGCTACAGTCACCTGAAAGCTACCTGTGCACACGTGTCAATACCGTTTGGTTCGCTGGTTAAAATAACCAACCTGGATAATAACCAAACGGCAATAGCACGCGTAAACGATAGGGGCCCTTTTGTACCCGACAGAATAATTGATGTTTCCAAATCGGTAGCGGAAAGGCTAGGGATGATTGGTACGGGTATAGCACGGGTTAGAATTGAAGTTATAGATAGCCAGGGAATTAAGCTTAATTCCCAAGAGGATGCATCGAAAACGGCAGTAACCGATTGGGGTAAGAAAACTACCAATTCACAAACCGTTGAGATTAAAACCAACCAACAAGCCGCACCTTCCGAAGCGATAGAGTATTTCTCGGTCGAAGTTCAAAAGCAAACCAAAAAAGGATTCTATGTCCAGCTAGGTAGCTTCCGGGAGCAAACCAATATCTTTTTGCTGCTAGCCGATGCTCAGGAGCAGTTTGGAAAGAAAACTTGCGTTCAGGTAGTTGCGGTAAACAACGACCGCCTTTTCAAGTTACTCATAGGACCATTTACATCCCGTTCCGATGCCGAAAAGGTAAAACAATCCGCTCAAACCAAATATCCGGGCTGTTTTATTATTGAGGCTAAATAATTGATAAAAAATTACTAATATTGAAATTCATAACCAACCTAAATTACTATGAAAAAGCTGTTTTTGCTATCATTGGCTATTATGCTAATAGTGCCGGCAATGGCTCAACACCAGGACAAGGTTCTTGGTACATGGCTTACACAGTATGGCGATTCCAAGGTAACCATTAAGAAGGATGCCAAGGGAAAATTTTATGGCGAGATTACTTGGCTTAAGGAACCCAATAAGGATGGGAAACCCAAGGTTGACGATAAGAATCCTGAGCCTAAACTACAGAGTAGGCCAATTATGGGTTTGAGAATGCTCGATGGCTTTGTTTACAAGGATAACCAGTGGGTTGATGGCACTATCTATAACCCCAAGGAGGGAAAAACCTACAAGTGCTACATGTGGTTCGACGATGGTAACTATAACTTGCTCCACGTTAAGGGTTATATAGGTTTCTCTTTCATTGGGAAAGAGGTGGAGTGGACCCGAAGCAACTAAACACATGGGGTAAAACGTGTAGCATACGATTTTATAAATCTTTTCTACCCTAACGTTTGCACCATTTGCCACGATGGTCTTTCGCTATACGAGGAGGTGCTTTGCACCTCCTGTTTATATCATATCCCCCGAACCCGATTCTGGAACTGGGACGATAACCCAGTATCGCAAATCTTTTGGGGTAGAGTGAATGTGGAGCATGCTTGCTCATTCTTTTACTTCCGCAAGGGTAGCCGCTACCGTAAGCTATTGCATATGCTAAAATACCAAGGGCGCGAGGATATTGGCGTGTTTCTTGGTCGTCAGTTTGGCCTTGAGCTGAAAAACTCGGAGCTATATAAGCCAATTACTGCAATAATCCCTGTGCCACTGCATCCTAAACGATTTAAGGAACGCGGTTACAATCAGGCCGAGGCCATTGCAAGGGGATTATCGGAAGCCATGGGCGTTCCGGTGGTGACCGATGTTTTGCTCAGAAACATTTATACCCAAACCCAAACCAAGAAAACGCGCATGGAGCGTATGCAGAATATTGCCGGGGCATTTACTATCTGCAACCCCGAAAAAATAGAAGGAGGGCATGTCCTGCTGGTTGACGATGTTATTACCACAGGGGCCACACTTGAAACCTGCACCCAAACCCTTATCGATTCTGTTAATATTAAAGTTAGCGTTGGCACTCTTGCCTATGCAACTAATACTTAAGATTTAAGGATAAAGGATAAAGGGTAAAGGGTAAAGTTTTAGGTTCACCATCAACCAACAACTATCAACTATAAACGAACAACTTTACTTATACCTGTAAGCCGCTTTACGGAGCCTGTCCATAATGGCAATTCCGATGCCTACCTCAGGTACAGGATCGGCAACTATGTATTCCACATCGGAATCCTCAAAGGCGTGGATTTTTTCAAAAAGGTGCGCTGCCGCTTCAACCATATCGCCCGTTTCCGATAGGTACTCAATACGTTTGTAGTTACCTTCTGGTTTTTTCCCAAAGGCAATATATCCTGCCATTGATGGGTCAATGGGTTTGCTGGTTTCACCAGCAATGTATAGTGGTTTGTTTGGGCTGTAGTGCGATTTAAGCAGTCCGGGCGATGCTAGCCCTTTTAGAGGTTTATGGGCACCTGAAGGTTTCAGCACCTGTGCCAAATGGCTATGGGTTATTGCACCATGACGCAGAATTATAAAACCTTCCTCGTCGAGCGTTATTACTGTCGATTCTATTCCAACGGTTGTTTTCCCTCCATCAAGAATATAGTCCACCTCAGGCAACTGCTTTAGCACATGCTCCGCGCGTGTGGGGCTAACCCTTCCAAACTTATTGGCACTGGGGGCTGCAATTACACATCCCGATTTTTTAATAAGCTCCAGGGCAATGGGATGGTTTGGCATGCGTATGCCAACTGTATCGAGGTCGGAGGTCACAATGCCGGGGACAACTGTACTTTTGGGAACAACTATGGTTAGCGGGCCTGGCCAGAATCGTTCTGCTAGCTGAAATACTCTGGGATCGTTACATGATGATAAAAGGGATATGTTTTCAGCTGAAGCAATATGAACAATTAAGGGATCGAACGAGGGGCGCTCCTTAAGTGCAAAAACTTTTGCTACAGCATTGGGGTTAAGGGCATTAGCCCCCAACCCATAAACCGTTTCAGTAGGAAAAGCTACAACTCCCCCGTTGGCAATAATTGATGCAGCGTGGTCGATATCAACCCCAACTATCCCCATCGGCTTCAATTACTGAATATTCTTATCGGCCTCTTCAAGTTCAATACGCTTCTTCTCCTGGTATTCAGCAATCTTTTTCTGAATATCGGGATTGGAAAGCCCAATAATTTTTGCGGCAGCAAGGGCTGCGTTTTCAGTGCTAAGAATAGTAAGAGGAGCAACACCCGATGGCATACGAAGGCTTGAATACACATCGGCACCACCAAACTTATCGCTGTACGGTGGGCAGGCAATTACTGGGCAGTGGGTTTGAGCATCGGTGAAACCGCTTAAGGCGTTGCTCATGCCAGCAATGGTTATAAACACTACGTTTTCCTTTTCGTAATGTTTAATCAGCTCATAGCATTTTAGCGGCACCTTATGGGCCGATGCAATGCGTGTTACGGTTTCAATTCCAAAACCCTTTAGCACGTTAACAATTTGGTTGGCCCAATCAAGGTCAGCCTTTGAGCCCATAATGATTACAACTTTGCGGTTCATGATCTATTTATTATTTATGGTTATGTTGATGCCCAAACAGAGTATGCCGATGAAACAGCAGCAGGTATATCACCCCGATGGTTATGGATGAATCGGCAATGTTAAAAACAGGCCTGAAGAAAACGAAGTGCTCACCCCCAATAATGGGAACCCAAGAGGGTAGCACAGTATCGATAATAGGGAAGTAGAACATATCAACTACACATCCCTGAAGGAATCCGGCATATCCTCCAAAGTTTAGCTTTGATATGCCATAGTACGATACCCACTGGTTAAACTCCGAACTATAAGTGGTACCACTATCGAACAGATAACCGTAGAATGCGCTATCGATAATATTTCCAATGGCACCGGCAAGGATGAGCGAAAGGCCTACTATAATTCCCGTTTTTACCTGTTGCTTAATAAGATGATTTAAATACCATGCAATGGCAACAATTGCTGCAATACGGAATATGCTTAAGCCAATTTTACCCCAAATACCCCAAAACTTTAACCCGAAGGCCATACCGGGGTTTTCAGTAAAGTGAAGAATGAACCAGTTCCCAATTACCCTCATCTCATCGCCTATGGCAAAGTTGGTTTTTATCCAAACCTTGAGGGCCTGATCAATTACAAGGATAAGAAGGATTATTAGAAAGGCTAAATGTTTCTTATTGAAATTCATAGGTCAACTGTTTATGGCGTAAAACTAATACAAAAAGTAAAAGCGACCAAATGGTCGCTTTCCTGAGTAATACATATTAACACTTACAGCTATCGTTGACTATTTTTGGCTTCAATGCTGAGCGTTGCGTGTGGAACAGCACGTAGACGTTCTTTTGAGATCAGTTTGCCGGTTTCGCGGCAAATACCATAGGTTTTGTTCTCGATACGTACCAGGGCAGCCTCAAGATGTTGGATAAACTTGAGCTGGCGTTGAGCCAAGCGGCCAGCCTCTTCCTTCGATAGGGTTGAAGCACCCTCCTCCAAAACCTTAAAGGTTGGCGAGGTATCCTCGGTATCGTTACTCTCATCCATGGTAATGGCACTCTTAAGGATTTCGTAATCCCTACGTGCCTTTTCGAGTTTCTGCAGAATAATTTCCTTGAATTCTGCTAACTCCTCATCGGAATATCTGGTCTTCTCTCCCATGGCTTTTTAAATTTTGCTAAAGATATAAAAAAATTGTAGTAAAAAACCAACTCATCTATTCAATCTTTTCAACAGAAATAGCAGTTGAAAGTTCATCGTCTAACTCTATTACGTTAGAATTTCCATTTAGTTCCTCATCAACTAAAATAATTTCACGGGCAAGGGTTTGCGTTGAAATATAGCTCTTGTGAACCTCAATGGCCTTGTTCAGCTTGTCGTGTTTCTGTATTTTGATGCGGATTTTATCGGTTACCTCAAAGCCTGAATCCTTACGCATGTTTTGAACCCTATTGATAAGCTCACGGGCAATACCCTCCATGCGAAGCTCCTCAGTAATGGTAATATCAAGTGCAACCGTATAGCGTCCTTCGTTTGCAACAAGCCATCCTGGAATATCTTCCGAGAGAATTTCAACATCCTCAAGGGTTAGATTGATATCTCCCTCGGCTGCCTTTATGGTGAACTGTCCGTTGCGCTCAAAAGCAGCAATGTCTTCCTGTGTCATTTTGGCAATGGCTTCGGAAATTGCTTTCATTGCCTTTCCGTAGCGAGGGCCAAGGGTTTTAAAGTTCGGTTTTATCTTTTTAACCAGAATCCCCGATGAGTCGCTAATGTACTCAAGCTCCTTAACATTAACCTCGCTAAGAATGAGGTTTTCAACTGCTGCAAGTTGCTCCCTGAACCTTTCATCAAGGATTGGAATCATAATCTTTTGCAGGGGTTGACGAACCTTGATGTTAACCTTACGTCGCAATCCAAGTACCAGCGAGCAAATTGATTGGGCCATTTCCATCTTCTCCTCAAGGTTCTTGTCAATCAATGCATCGTTGCATTTTGGGAAGTTCGCAAGGTGAACGCTTTCGGCTGAATGGCGATGTGTAACACGGTTAAGGTCAGTGAACAGCTGATCCATGTAGAATGGGGCAATGGGGGCAGCCAGCATGGCTACTGTTTCCAAACAGGTATAAAGGGTTTGGAAAGCTGCAATCTTGTCGGTATCGTACTCGCCACCCCAGAAGCGTTTACGATTAAGCCTTACATACCAGTTGCTGAGCTGCTCAATTACAAAATCCTGAATTGCTCGGCCAGCACGTGTAGGTTCATAGTCCTCGTATGCCTCCTCAACCTCTTTCACCAGGCTGTTAAGCAGCGAAAGTATCCAGCGGTCAATTTCGGGCCGCTGACTAACCGGAATTTCGTCCTCAGCATATGAAAATCCATCCACGTTGGCGTAAAGAGCAAAGAACGAGTAGGTGTTGTAAAGGGTTCCAAAGAACTTACGCTTAACCTCGTCAACACCATCAATATCGAACTTAAGGTTATCCCAGGGTTGTGCGTTGGTAATCATGTACCAGCGTAAGGGATCAGAACCGTACTTTTCAATTACCTCCCACGGGTCAACGGCATTGCCAAGGCGCTTACTCATCTTGTTACCGTTCTTGTCAAGCACCAATCCGTTGGAAACGATATTCTTATAGGCTACAGAATCGAAAAGTAGAGTTGACAGCGCATGGAGCGTATAGAACCAGCCACGGGTTTGATCAACACCCTCAGCAATAAAATCGGCTGGGAACAACTCGTTAAGATTATCCTTGTTCTCAAAGGGGTAGTGAATTTGAGCGTATGGCATAGCTCCAGAGTCGAACCAAACGTCAATTAGGTCGAGCTCACGGAACATACGCTTCCCGCTTGGCGAAACAAGCACAATATTATCAACAAATGGGCGATGCAGGTCGAAGCTGTTATAGTTTTCCTTGCTAAAGTCACCCTCCTTGTAGTTGGCCAACGGGTTCTTATCCATGAACCCAGCCTTAATAGCCTTTTCTATTTCATCCTTAAGCTGGGCAACGGAACCAATACAAATCATCTCGCTGCGATCTTCTGAAACCCAGATGGGCAGTGGTGTACCCCAGAAACGCGAACGGGAAAGATTCCAATCCAACAGATTTTCGAGCCATTTACCAAATCGCCCGGTACCTGTACTGGCCGGTTTCCAGTTAATGGTTTTGTTCAGCTCAATCATCCTATCCTTAAGGGCTGTAACACGGATAAACCAGCTATCGAGTGGGTAGTAGAGTACAGGCTTATCGGTGCGCCAGCAGTGCGGGTAGTTGTGAACGTGTTTTTCAATCCTGAATGCCTTATTTTCCTTTTTTAGGGCAACCGCAAGGTCAACATCAAGTGTTGGTGCATCTTCAGGCAGGCTTGAATCGTACTCGTTTTTAACAAATCTACCGGCAAACTCCCTGTAAAGGTCAACATTTACGTTGCTTTTCACAAAGTCAGGGTCGAGGTCCTCTATTGGGTAAAATCTTCCGCGCCTATCGACCATGGGTTCAGGGTTGCGGTACTTGTCGCGAAGTATTAGCTGAGCAATACCCGATGCCTTTGCCACTCGGTCGTCGTCGGCACCAAAGGTTGGTGCAATATGAACCACACCGGTACCATCCTCGGTAGTAACAAAATCGCCGGCAATCACCCTGAAGGCGTCGCCCTCGGGTTTCACCCAGGGGAATAGTTGATGGTATCGGATACCTACAAGCTTTGAACCCTCAATCTCCGATAAAACCTTAAAGGGAACCTTTTTGTCGCCTGGCTGATAATCGTTGAACGACAGCTCGGCATTTGCTGCCGGAAAGTAATAATCCTGCCTGTCCTTGGCCAGTACAACAGTCAATGGCTCACCGCTGTACGGGTTAAAGGTTCTAACGATGCTATACTTAATGCTGGCATTTATCGCCAGTGCGGTGTTCGATGGAAGAGTCCAGGGTGTGGTTGTCCAAGCCAGTATGTATACATCTGGGGTATCGGTTAAGTCAAAAAGGAACTGGCTACTCTCATTCCTGATAACATTGAACTGTGCTACCACAGTGGTATCCTTAACATCGCGGTAGCATCCGGGCTGGTTAAGCTCGTGGGTACTTAAACCGGTTCCAGCAGCCGGAGAGTATGGTTGTATGGTTTTCCCCTTGTACAGTAAACCTTTCTCAAAAAGCTTTTGTAAAAGATACCAAAGCGATTCAATGTAACGGTTGTCGTAGGTGATATAGGGGTCGTCCATATCGACCCAGTAGCCCATTTTTTGGGTAAGGTCCTCCCATAGGTCGGTATACTTCATTACCTCCTTACGGCAGGTGTTATTGTACTCCTCAACTGATATTTTGGTGCCAATATCCTCCTTGGTTATACCAAGCATTTTTTCAACGCCAAGTTCAACGGGCAAACCATGGGTGTCCCATCCGGCTTTACGCTCAACTAAAAAACCTTTTTGGGTTTTATATCGACAAAAAATATCCTTAATGGTGCGTGCCATTACGTGATGGATGCCGGGTATTCCATTGGCTGATGGTGGCCCTTCGTAAAAAATAAACTTGGGGTGCCCTTTACGAGTTTCTATACTTTTCCTAAAGGTGTTCTGCTGCTCCCAGGTCTTAAGAACATCCTTGTTCACTTGAGGCAAATCAAGTCCCTTGTACTCTTTAAATTTTAGGTTACCCATATAAAACGCTGTTAAATACTAAAATCTGTGTAGATAATCGCTTCCAAAAAAATCTCACAAAATTAGAGTTTTTTTCAGACAATCAAAAGTTTAAGTTCAGTTATTCAGGTGAGGATTATTCGTGTTTGGTGTTTAGTGTTTGATTTTTTGTGGAATGCTAGTTTAATAACCAACCAACAACTATCAACTACTTCCCCACACTAAACACCAAATATCAGTTTATCCTTCCTAAATTAGTTGTAACTTTAACACGCCAAACAGTTACATCGATGAAGCGCATCATAGCAACCATGGTATTTCTATCACTTGCCATTGCTGGATTAGTATTTCTGTTTTACCATTGGGTAAACAAACAGGATTACCGGCAATTCAACCCAATTGATGCTATCCCTCTAAATGCCTCATTGATTTTGAATATTGATGATTTTGAATTGTTTACTAACTCTGTAAAGTCAAATAGTTGGTGGAAAACCCTTGAACGGGGCGATGTTGTTAAAAGTTTTGCAGGCATGCTTAACTATTTGGATAGCGCAGCAAAATCGGACAATAAAGTTAGAACAGCCTTAAAAGGAACTAATACTGCAGTAGCCTTTTACAACCACCATCTGCAGGGCAGCGAGTTTTTACTGGCCCATAAAGTTCCCCAGGAGATTAACCAAAGCGATATTCTAGAGCTTATAAAGCTTCAAAGTTTAGGGTATGCTAAGGCCGAGGAGATACAAATTGCCGGCAACAGCGCAATTTATGTTGAGGTTCCTGAGGGGAACTATTTCAGCTTAACTTTTACCGTGTTCAGCAATCTTTTACTGGTTAGCAATAGCCAGGAATTGCTTGTTGAATCGGTCAAAAAGCTGAAGGAAGATGCTGCCGTTGAATCCGATGTGCAGTTTCAGTCGCTTTACCAAACAGCCGCAACTGGCGTTGCAGCAAATGTCTTTGTAAATATCAATGAGCTCTCTAAAACTTTATCGCTTGAAAATAATTCGCTTGCTCTTAAGGGGGTTGCAAGCTGGGTTGGGCTCGATGTTCAGGTATCACCTACCATGGTAATTGCCAATGGGCTTATTGTGAGTTCAGCCACCAATGGCGATTACTATAAAATATTTACCCGTCAAAACCCTGTTCCTTTTTCTTTGCATGGCTACATGCCTGCTTCAACATCATTTTTTACCTGGTATGGCCTGCCCAACATCCATAACTTTATGGCCGACTATAGCGATTATATTGATAACCTTGGCCTAACTGAACCATACAATAGAAACCTTTCAGATTTCTTAGCCCATACAGGGGTTTCAATCGATGAGTTTTTAGTGAATAACCTCGATAACGAGGTTGCTGTACTATCGGCCAAATTACAAAACAATAGCACAGATTGGTTTATTCTTGCAAACACCAAGAGCGGTTCAGCTACCCTACAGCAGCTTGAATCGTTTGCTGGTACAAAAACCATTGTCAAACATGAGTTTAAGCCCGATAAACAGAAAAGTTTCCCTATTATTGAAAACCCTATTAAATGGTTTATCCCTACCCTATTGGGTAATAGCTTTTTGAAAGTAAACGATGGGTTTGTGACGGTAATCGATAACGTTTTGGTTTTCGGCTCAAGCATCAGTTCGCTTGAATTCATAATTAATGAGTATTTGCGTAATAACACACTTACCAGAACAGAAAGCTATAGGAGCGTTCAGCAACGTATTTCCACATCATCGAATCTGATTCTTTATAGCAAGGGAATGGATTCATACCCCTTAAGCAAATTACACTTAAATGGTAAGCCAACCCAGCTATACAAAGGAAAAACGCTCTCCAGCCATAGCTTTATTTGGCAGGTAGTGGGCGGAAGCCAAAAGCTTTTTGCCATGCTTGCCATAAAAAGCACCCAGGCCGATATGACTGAAACCCCAAGCTCGCTTAAAAATGTGAAGTGGGTTTGCAAGCTCAGCACTGAACCGGTTGGCAAACCACATTTGTTGGTTAACCATCTTAACGGACAACCGGAGGTTTTGGTTCAGGACTCTGAAAACTCAATCTATCTTATTAGTAACGATGGGCATATACTCTGGAAACGAAAGATTGGGGCTCCAATTCTTGGCAGTGTGAGCCAAGTAGATATTTATCGAAACAAGAAGTTACAGATGGTCTTTGCAGCAGGCAACAGAATATACCTGGTTGACCGCAATGGAAATGATGTTGAAGGTTTTCCGGTAACCTTGCATGCTAGAGCCACCTCCCCATTATCGGCATTTGATTATGACAAGAACCGTAACTACCGGTTTATTGTGGCTTGCTCCGATAAAAAGATTTACTGCTACAACACTAACGGAAAACCCGTAAGCGGTTGGCTTAGCTTTAAAACAGAAACGGTTGTTAGTAATCGCATAGGCCACGTTAGTTATCAGGGTAAGGATTATATAGTGATTTTTGACCAAAATCGGCCGTATTTACTGAACCGGCGTGGCGAGGAACGGTTAAAGCCTCAATCTTTTTTTGCCAAAGCAAAAAACAGTGAATTTTACCTGGTAGGAAGTTCGGGTAAAGGGCCATATTTACTAACCACCGATACGCTGGGCATAATCAATAAGCTATTTTTTGATGGCAGGGTCGAAAGTCAAGTGCTGGAACCATACTCACCCAACCATACCTTTATCATGGCAGGAAAAAATTATTTTATCCTCGATAGAAATAGGATAAGCATATATTCAACCGAAGGCAAACTAAAAAATGCGATACTATCGTCAATAGGCGATTTCGATACCGGAAACCTACAGGTCATGGCAAACAATAACCTGGTTTTGGCAACCAGGGATGAAAGTGTTTTTGGTTACGATTTCAGTGGCAAACCTCTTAGCTTTTTCCCTATATCGGGCAGTATTCCAATTGTTGAGGTAAATTCTAGGAGCAAGCAATTTGTTACTTTATCAAAACAGAATGGGGTTATATGCTTTGCCATTAAATAAATAGCTATCTTTGCGCACCGTTTAAACAGAATAATGATTGCATTTTTAAAATTCATTTTTTACTTCTTTTTGACCCTTTTTTTACTGGGTTTGATAGGGCGCATCATCCTAAGGCTTTGGTTAAGGCGATTGTATAAAAAAGTTAACCAGGAAACAGGTCAACAATCGACCGATAGCAGCAAGGGGCGAAATTTTTCATTCACCCGGAAAAAAAAGATTATCGATAAGAATCAGGGTGAATACGTGGATTACGAAGAGTTAGATTAGCTATAGTTTAATTTGATCAAATGTATGGCTGAAGTTGTAGCAGGTATCGATATTGGTGGTACAAACACAGTAATAGGAATAGTTAACCGTAATGGCGATATACTTGCCGAGAGTACCCTTCCCACACGCTGTAATGCTACCTTTGATGTTTTTGTAAAGAACTTAACCGGGGCTATTGAGCAGTTGCTCATGGAACTTGGTCATGAACACAGGTTGCTTGGCGTTGGTGTTGGGTCTCCTAATGGTTCATATAATCTGGGCGCTATAGTTGATGCTCCAAATTTGGAGTGGAAAGGGATACTCCCTTTATGTAAGGAGATTACCCTATTAACTGGAGTTCCTAGTGTGGTTACCAACGATGCCAATGCTGCTGCACTGGGCGAGTTGCTTTTTGGGGCAGCAAAGGGAATGAAAAACTTTGTTGTTATCACATTGGGTACAGGGTTAGGTAGCGGAATTGTTGTTGATGGCAAGCTAGTTATAGGTCATGACGGTTTTGCTGGCGAGTTTGGGCATGTGGTTGCCAAGGCAAATGGCCGTCAGTGTGGATGCGGAAAGAAGGGATGCCTTGAGACCTACGCCTCAGCAACAGGGCTCCGCCGAACCGCCTTCAAGATGATTGCCGATAGCAACCAGCCTAGCATGCTCCGCAACGTTACCTACGATAAGCTTACTGCCAAGATGATTACTGAGGCAGCCAAAACAGGCGATCCGCTTGCTAGGGCAGCCTTTGAGTATACTGGACTTATTTTAGGAACTCGCCTTGCCGATTTAGTGGCTATACTTAACCCTGAGGCCATTTTCTTCTTTGGAGGTTTAGCCAATGCCGGTGAGTTGCTAATTGATCCTGTTCGCCGTTACATGGAAGAATATATGTTTCCAGTTTTTAAGGGCAAGGTAAAACTTTTGCTTTCAGGTTTGCAGGATAAAAATGCTGCTGTGCTCGGGGCTGCTGCCCTTATTTGGGAAGAGCTGGATAAATCGGCACGCTAACTAAAAGCCTCCCAATTTTTAGCAAGTCCACCAATACCGGTTTCACGGTAGGCCACCTGAATATCGCGGCCTGTCTCGGCCATGGTTTCAACCGCCTTATCGAACGATACTTTATGCCCCCCATCGGACGAAAGGGCGTAAACTGCACATGAGTATGCCTTAGTGGCAGCAATGGCGTTGCGTTCAATACAAGGAATTTGAACATATCCCATTACCGGGTCGCAGGTTAGTCCAAGGTTATGCTCCATGGCCATCTCGGCTGCATACTCAATTTGGGTGGGCGACCCGCCCATGATTTGGGTCATGGCTGCAGCAGCCATAGCGCAGGCTGTGCCTATTTCCCCCTGGCAACCCACCTCTGCCCCCGATATCGATGCATTATGCTTAACCAGATTCCCTATTAACCCTGCAGTGGCTAAAGCTCTAAGCATTTTCTGCTCCGTAATATGCTCCTCGCTGTTGAGGTAAAAAAGCACACCGGGTAGCACCCCGGACGAACCACAGGTTGGTGCGGTAATGATTTTCCCTCCTGCCGCATTCTCCTCCGCAACTGCAAGGGCAAAAGCAAATAGCAAACCTGTATGTTTCATAGTTCCATGGGAGTTTAATGCCTTGGTGTACTGGGCTGAAGCCCTGCGTGCCAGCTTTATAGGCCCTGGTAAAACACCCTCATTATCAACCCCTCGCTTAACGGTTTCGCGCATGGTATGCCATACCTTTGCTAAAAAATCCCAGATCTCTTTACCCTCGTTATCCTCTACAAATTCCCAGAGGCTTTTCCCCTCGCTTTTGCACCAGGCTAAAATCTCGGTCATGGTTGTCAGCCTGTAAACAGGATTATTATTTAGAACTCCTGTCTTATCTTTTAAATCGCCACCGCCTATGCTGTAAACCTCCCAAAAGTCGATAAGCTGACCGTCCTCTTCCGAATAAGCCTCAATAATCATTCCGTTAGGATGAAGCGGAAGGCTTTCCTCGGGTCGCCAAATAATATCTACCTGCTTTGGTAAAAAACTCTTGCGTAGTGCACTATCGGTATGGTGCCCTTTGCCGGTTAGAGCCAAGCTGCCGTAAAGCGATACCCTAAAGTAGTTGGCCTCCGGATGGCGCTGTTTCATAATCTCTGCAGCACGGGCAGGCCCTATGGTATGACTGCTCGATGGCCCATATCCTTCCTTGTATATCTCCCTTATGGATAGCATGCACTTTAATTTTTTGGCAAAGCAACATCATTTTTACATCTGTTGCAAGGGTTTAGAGTAAATTAACAACCCAATTTTTTAAATTAGAATAATTAGTAGTTTGCTAAAAATGTGTTACCTTTAATCAATAATTAGCAATTTTAGTAAATGAATAGGCGAGTATCAATCCTGATTTTGCTGGATATCTTCCTAATTGGCGTTTCCTTTTGGCTAACTACTGTAATAAAGGGGGTTTCGTTCCAATCGTATTTGGGTAACTATGGGAATGGCGTTTTAATTTTTACGTTAACCTGGATATTGACCTCGCTCATCTACAATAAATACACATTTACCTCTTACTCAATAAGGCACTTATCCAAGAATATTATTACTTCAAACCTCATAGTGCTTGCAATTATTTCGATTCTAATCTTCTTGACCCGCAACGATTACTACTCGCGTTTCATTGTGTTTAGTACAATAGCATTCACTACTCTGGCTGAACTATTTATTTACAATTTATGGGGAGTTCTAAAGAAAACCCAGGTATTGCCCGACGATGTATTGGGCAAGGTGGAGCGCTCGCTCCGTAGGCCTCGGCCAGTACCCACAATCACCGAGGAGCCCATTGATCCTACCCGTGTTAAAACAGTTCAAAAGGCAATACTCTCCGATTTTAGCCGCGATGTGTACTGTTTTCTGGAGCAACATACCAACCTGTTTAGCGATAAAACGCTTATTATTGCCACAACAACCAGCTTCAACCTTTTAAATCAGCCCAGCAATACCTTTAAAACAATTATAAACCTTAAGCGGGTTAACGATATTCGGCGAATTAACAAGTTCTTTGAGGCCGCTAACGAGAAAATTCCTGTTGGTGGTGTGTTTGTTTGCATGGCCGAAACACAGGAACAGCGCAAGAACCGAATACTTAGTAAATTCCCACCAATACTTAACTACATATACTATCTCTTTGATTTCATCCTAAAACGAGTTTTCCCTAAGTTTTCATTTACCAAGGGGATATACTTTTTGCTTACACGTGGTGAGAATAGGGTGATAAGCAGGGCCGAGCTTTTAGGAAGGCTTTACTCATGCGGTTTCGATGTTATTGATGAGCAGGAAATTGACAAAATGCACTATGTGGTTTCCCAAAAAATCCGCAAGCCATACTTTGACATGGAGCCTACCTATGGCCCTCTCATAAAGCTTCGCCGTATTGGGAAGGGTGGCAAATTTATCAAGGTTTACAAGCTCCGAACCATGCACCCATACTCGGAGTACCTACAGGAATACATTTACCGCAAACATAACCTACAGGAGGGTGGCAAGTTTAAGGACGATTTTAGGATTTCAACCCTTGGACGCTTCATGCGGAAACTATGGATTGATGAGCTACCTATGATTATTAACCTCCTACGGGGAGAACTAAAAATAGTGGGGGTAAGGCCTTTAAGCCAGCATTACTTTAACCTATACTCCAAGGAGCTCCAGGAAAGGAGAATTAAGTACAAACCAGGCCTAATTCCACCATTTTACGTTGATAATCCCAAAACCCTGGAGGAGATAATGGCTTCGGAAATCAAATACCTTGATGCTTACGATAAGCATCCACTGTTTACTGACCTGAAGTACTTTTTTGTTGCCGTTTATAATATTGTTTTCAAGCGGTATAGGAGCAACTAAAAGCCCCAGCAAATGCCAGCTTCAACTTGCATCTGCTTGCCCAGCATAAAGTTGGGGGTGTACTTATAGCTGGTGTAGTTCTTGATGTTGTTAACCCCTCCGGCGATAAAGATATACCCATCGTTAATTATCTGGTATCGAGCACCCACTTGCCAGAACGTTTGCTCCCACTCTACTTGCTCCATGAAGGGCAGTCCTAGTCGTTCGGTTGTAATCTTTGTATAATCGGGACCTTTTCGGCTTTTGGTAAAACTTCCGAATAACTGTAATCCCCGGGTAGGGTGATAACTTATGGCAAAATGTATTTCATCGGCATTATCGGTAAGGTAATGGCCCAGGTTAAACCTGTTACTCTCGTATGTGGTTGTTTCAATAATATGCTTAAATGCTAGCGGATTAGTACGGGTGTACTCAAAGGTTAATGATAAATTGCTCAAAGGGAGGTCCCACACCCTGAAGCCCGCTTTCAGGCTGTAAAAATTGCTATGCTTATCGGGGTTAAACATATTCTTCATCGAAAGCTCATCCAGGAAAAGAGTGGCGTAAAGGTGAAGGTGCTTAACGTTGTACGATGAGATATCAAAAAACATCTGCGAGTTTTGCCCAACCTGGTTGCTCATGCCATTCAGGTGATGGTCAATTGATTTGTAAAAGAAAAATGGTATAAGGTAGGCGGGTTGAACCTCAAGGTCGGAGTAAACGATTGAGTTCCCCACGGAAAGGTTTAACCCCCTGTAGGGTTTAAAGGTTATAAGGTTAGCGGCGATGTACTTGTTGTGGTAAACCTTTCGGGTTTCTCCAAAGCTTATATATGTTCTTGCGGAATCAATTACCTGCGATACAAGCCAACCGTGAATGTAGTTCAGCTCTATCCACCTAGCAGGTTTTACATTAAGCTTTAGCATGGCAAACGATGGTGTGCGCCCACCCAAAATATTTGTGCCGTTATAACCGGAGCCCCACTGAACATTATCCTTAATCATTCCTATGCTGCCCCATTTCCATCCATAGGTTATACCGCCTCTCATTTCGCTAAATTCACCCCCATCTCCATCTACCTTGTAGTTACCGCCTTGCTCTCGGGTCAAATAGGTTGGCATCGCAAGCCTATAATTCTGTGCATAATCGCGTAGACTTGCATAAAAACCAAATCTTCCGGCATGCCCATGCACCTCCGCTCCAACCCAACGGTTATAGGCAAATGCACTATCGTTTTTAATGGTGTTTACTCCCAGCAAGGGATTAATTGTAATACTGTAAAGTGAGTCGGATCGGTATAGGATATCGAATCGTTTTTTTCCCTTAGTAGCATTATCCTTATCAAAATCAGCCAAATAAAATTCAAGCTCCTTCCTTTGACGGTTATTCAGCTTTTCTTTCTGTTCGTTTGCCTGTGTTAGTAACGTTTTGATAAAATCACGACTGTAAGGCCTAACGCTGGTATTTGCGTTTACAATGCCAAGCGTATTTAGCTCATCAATAAACTCGTAGATACCGATATTTGAGATATGGTGATATGTTTCCTGTGCATACAAATAGGGCGAAGCAAGTGTTATTGCAATTGCAATTATTAGTTTCTTCATTGTGGCGTCAATTATTAGTAAAGTTACAACATTAACCCAATATTTTCATTTGGGTTTAAGAGTGAATTTAGCTACTTGATTTGTTTTGAGTAACAAATTTGTTTCCTTATTGTTACATTTGCAGCGATTAAAATAGACTATAATGATAAAACAACTAAAATTCCCGCTAACATTTGTCCTAATAGGAACCATAGTACTTTCTTGTGCGGTTTCGAAAAAAAATAAGCAGCTATCCGATGAGGCCAAGCGAGCTTTTGAAATGAACGACTATCAGGCTGCATTGGCTTCGTATGAACAGCTAATTGCTACAGGTAAAGGGGTTACCGGTGACGTTTGGAACAAAGCCGGTATTGCTGCCTGGGAGGTTGGACAAACCGAAAAGGCAATTGATTACCTGGAAAAAGCCAAAAAGGAAAACGGGGCCAATGCTCAAGGTTTGTTCACTCTTGCTAAGGCTTACCGTAAAATTGATAATCTTTCGCGTGAGATTGTTAACCTTAAACTTTGCGTTGACCTTAACCAACCGGAATTGCTATCACAGGCAAGAGCTACGCTTTTTGATGCATACGTAAGGAGTGAGAACTGGAACTTGGCCGATTCATTATGGAATGCATTAGCCCCACAGTATCAGTCCGATGTAAACCTTAAAACAGGCTACCTGATTGTTAACCGGAAATTGAAAAACAACCAGAAGGCGGAAATGCTTGCAAAGGAGTTACTAAAGCACGATAAAAATAATACCGAAGCTCTAGAATTCCTTGGAGAGTATCACTTTAACCGAGCCGATGAGCTGTACGTGAGCCAAATGAACGCATACCAGAAGAACAAGACCACCAAACAGTATAAGCAGCTTACCGAGGCTTTAAAGAAGGTGAATGCCGATTATAAAATCTCGCGCGATTACTTTGAAACCCTTTACAGGTTGAAGCCCGATAAAAGGTATGCCCGTTACCTGGGTAACATCTATACCCGTTTTGAGAATAAGAAAAAGGCCGATTACTGGTATAAACTTGCTAAGTAGGAATAAAAAAAGCGCGTTAAAAGCGCTTTTTTTTTATTTATAGAATATGCTTGAGTTACTCCACTGTAACCGATTTTGCTAAGTTTCGTGGCTGATCAACGTTGCATCCACGCATAACGGCTATGTGATAAGCCAGTAGCTGTAATGGGATAACGGTAAGCAAAGCACCAACAATCTCGCCTGCTTCGGGTATCTCAATGGTATAGTCGGCCATTTCCTTTATGGTGGTATCGCCTTCGGTTACAACGGCAATTATAACACCCTTGCGTGCTTTAACCTCCTGAACGTTGCTTACAATTTTCTCGTAGCTGCTGTCCTTAATTGCAATAACCACTACCGGCATGGTATCGTCAATCAGGGCAATGGGCCCATGTTTCATCTCGGCAGCGGGATAACCTTCGGCGTGGATATACGATATCTCCTTTAGTTTAAGTGCGCCCTCAAGCGCAACCGGAAAATAGTAGCCCCTACCAAGGTAAAGGAAGTTACGCGAATCCTTAAAACGCTCCGAAATGACTTTGACTAGCTCCTCGCTTTGTAGTATTTTCTCAATTTTATCCGGTACAAGGGTAACCTCGCGAATAAGTTCGCGGTAACGCTCCTCGGTAAGTGTACCACGCCTGCGGCCAAGCAGTATGGCCATCATGATTAGAACGGTTACCTGAGCGGTAAATGCTTTGGTTGATGCAACCCCAATTTCAGGGCCTGCATGGGTATAAACGCCGGCGTGTGTTTCGCGGGGGATGCTCGATCCTACCACATTACAAATTCCTAGCACAAGCGCTCCGGCTTCCTTGGCAAGTCTTATTGCTGCCAGGGTATCGGCGGTTTCGCCGCTCTGGCTAATGGCTATCACCACATCATCCTTATTGATAATGGGGTTGCGGTAGCGAAACTCCGAGGCGTACTCAACCTCTACGGGTATGCGGGCCAAATCCTCAATCAGGTACTCACCCACAAGCGCAGCGTGCCACGAGGTACCACAGCCAATTAAGATTATACGTTTGGCTTCTGTAAGGTTTGGTAGTACGCTATACAGGCCGCCAAGGTGAATGTCAAATGGGTCGCTCGAGATACGGCCACGATAGGTGTCGTGGATGCTACGCGGTTGCTCATATATCTCTTTGAGCATGAAGTGCTCGTAACCGCCTTTCTCTATTGCCTCAATATCAATATCGAGCTGCTGGATGTTGGGTTCAAGCGCTTGGTTGTAAATGGTTTTCAGAACCATTTGGTTGCGCTGGAGTACAGCAACATCGTTGTCGTTAAGGAATATTACACTTTTGGTAAACTCAACAATTGGAGTGGCATCGGAAGCAATAAAGTACTCGCCTTCGCCAACCCCTATTACCAGCGGGCTGCCCTTGCGGGCTGCAATCAGCGTATCGGGTTCATCGCGGTTAATAACAACTATACCGTACGCTCCTACAACCTTTGTCAGCGCTAAGCGGACTGCAATTTCGGGGGTAACATTTCCTTTCAGGTAGATGTACTCAATCAGGTTAACCAGAACCTCAGTATCGGTTTCCGATTTAAAGATGTAACCCCTCTTCTCCAGTTTGCTACGGAGTAGGCTGTAGTTTTCAATAATCCCATTATGGATAAGGATGAACTTGCCGTTCATCGACTCATGGGGGTGGGCATTTATGTCGTTAGGCTCGCCGTGGGTAGCCCAGCGGGTATGGCCAATTCCAATTGTGCCTGGGAGTGGTCTATCACCAATAAAGGCTTCCAGATCGCTTACCTTTCCCTTTTGTTTTGCAAGAAACGGATCGCCATTTACTATACAAATACCGGCCGAATCGTAACCCCGGTACTCCAGGCGTTTTAAACCGTTTATCACAATAGGGAAAGCTTGCCTATACCCAATATATCCAACAATTCCGCACATACTATTTGAGCTTGGTGTATGTAATTTTTAGTTTAATTGGGGTACTGTTCTGTCCGCTTTTAAGCACCCCATGCCTAATGGTAGTATTCGAGTTTGGGAATACATACAGGCTATTGTCGCTATACTCACCCTTTAGCATTCTTTGGAAATGGTAGGTTATATTGACACTGTAACCATTCCTGAATGTCCGGTACGAGCCGTTTGAACTAAGGGTATTTGTGCTAGTTATCTGATCCTTGATCAGTCCAATCCACTCGCTACCATCCTTGTAGTAAAATAGGAGCTGACTAATGGTTGAGTCGGGTAGCGATGTGGTAGCATCGGCCTTACCAATGATGAGCTCAGCACGATGTATTACAATGGGCATGGAGTCGCGCCATTGTGTCAGGTCGGGGAAAGTTATTTTCCCATAAACCCCGCCAAGGCTCTGGGTATAGAAAACTGTATCCTGAGTAATGGTATCGTTAAGGTGTTGTATTTTTTTAGCAGGATCAGCCTTTGTGTAATCATGCAGGTACTCGTAAAACCTTGAACCAAACGTATAGGTCTTACTGGTATTAATGGTTGAGTCCTTGCCGTCAATCTGTTTAACGTAATGGTAGTATAGCCTAAGGTACATGTTTGAGGTTGATACGTTATAGGCTACACCTCCATAACCGGGTAACTCGTCGAAGGTTACATAGAACCCTTTAAACTTGGTGTAAAATATTTTTGAATCGGTTAACGCCAGCGAGTCCATTAACGATTGACCAAATGTAAGTGGGAGTGGTAGTTTCAAACTTCCTTTCCCTTTGAGGGTTGCGGTAACCAAAGGGGTTGGGTTGTATGTATTAACATTAATAGGGCTGAGGGCGTTCTGCTTGTCCCAGAATAGCGAGGTGTCGGTAATCTCGTGTATCCTCAGGTTAAGTTCAGTGGTGGAATCGCCGTAAAAGCTGGTGGCAGTAAAATAAAAAAATATTGAATCGGCAGTTGCAGTAGGCCCGCCGTAACCATCGGTTGATTTTCCCGGGAGGTAGCGGCCAACAAAGCTTCCCTTGGTCGATCCAAAAATCTCGCTGTTAACATACCCCATTACTCCCTCGGAGGCCAGAAATGAGTTTAGCGAATCCTTTGTAAGGGTAAAAGCGCTAACCTTGAACGAGGAATCTATCTTTACCTTGTAAATATCCTCGTCGGGTAAAAGATTGTTGCCTAAAAAACCGGGTTCATTATAGCATGACGTGAGCGAAAATATCGAAAGAAAAAGGCCTGCAATTAAAACACCCAAATGCCTGATTCCAATACTACTTCTTTTTTGAAACATTTGAATTGCCATTTAGTATCTGGTTATAAAATTCGTCGTAAATATCAATATAATTTTCACTATCCTGGTAGGGGAGTAAAGGTTTTTTAGCTGTATTTATATGTTCAAGCACCTCGCCGTTAACAGTAGGGCTACCCAAAATAACCCCATCGGAAAAGTTTATGGCAAGCTTGAGGATGTTTTCGTATGTTGGTTCTCGTAAAATCTCAACATCTTTCTTAGATATACCCTCCATCAACACTTTTTTCCTGACATTCTCGTTCAAAGGTTTGCTAAAACCATCGTTATACACAGAGAAAACAACCTTAGAGTGGGCAAACAGAGGGTCGTCGGCGTAGGCCTTTTTGATCATCAGTGGGGCAAAAGCGGTGAACCAGCCATGGCAGTGGATTAAATCGGGCGACCAGCGTAGCTTTTTAACGGTTTCAATTACTCCCTTGCTGAAAAAGATAGCCCTTTCGTCGTTATCGTCGAAGGTTTCGCCATTCTCATTGGTTAAGGTGGATTTCCTTTGGAAATAGTCCTCGTTATCAATGAAGTACACCTGCATACGCGCACTTTGTATGGAAGCCACCTTTATGATAAGGGGGTGATCCATGTCGTTGATGATTAGGTTCATCCCCGATAGGCGTATCACCTCGTGCAGCTGGTTTCGGCGTTCATTCACACATCCATACCTTGGCATAAATGTTCTTATCTCTCGACCCTTTTCCTGTATCCCTTGAGGTAAAAACCTGCTGATTTTTGAAACCTCACTCTCAGGCAGGTATGGAAGTATCTCCTGAGAGATAAAGAGTATCTTCGCCTTTTTTTCTTTCATTTTGGATTATCCTTTTGCCGAATTTGATTAAATAGCTAAAACATCAATCACCAAGGCGCATATTTATAATAGGCTACAAAGTTACAACTTTTTTCTTGATATTGATTAATTTGTTATGTAATTGAATACCAGTATACATGTAAAATTTAAGTTGTTATCGGTGTCCATTTAATGTTAATTATATAGCTTTTTGATATGTTTTAGGGCATCAACGGTAAAAATCAACATACATGTTATTCAAAAATTTACAACCTTTGCAAGGTCAATATCGATACCTCAGTAAACTATAATTGCCTATGTGCGTGGTTGTTGATAAGATATCGGATCTAAAAACGATGCTTCAGGGTTTCAGGAGCGAGGGGAAAAGCATTGGCTTTGTTCCAACCATGGGAGCATTGCATAAAGGTCATGTCTCGCTGGTTGAGCGCAGTGTTGCTGAGAACGATATCACGGTTGTGAGCATTTTTGTAAATCCCACACAATTCAACGATAAAAACGACCTAAAGAACTATCCCCGAATGCCCGAAAAGGACATTGCCATGCTGGAGGCTGCAGGGGTTAATGTTGTTTTCATGCCCACCGAGAGCGAGATTTACCCTGAGCCCGATACCCGTGTGTTCGATTTTGGTATGCTCGACAAGGTGATGGAGGGAAAGTTCCGACCGGGACACTTCAACGGGGTTGCCCAGGTGGTAAGCAAGCTTTTCGATATTGTTGAACCTCACCGGGCATACTTTGGCCAAAAGGATTACCAGCAGCTGGCCATCATTAGGGCAATGGTTCGTATGCTGGGCTACCGGATTGAAATAGTTGGCTGCCCTATTGTGCGTGAACCCGATGGGTTGGCCATGAGCAGCCGTAACCTGCTGCTTACCCCTGAGCATAGGAAAAGTGCCCCGCTCATTTACCAAACATTAGCTGAAGCACGAAACAAAACCAATGAGTTATCCGTTAAAGAAATGATAGATTGGGTTGTAAATAGAATCAACTCCGACCCAAATCTTAAGGTTGAGTACTTTGAGCTGGCCGATGCCGATTCCCTGCTGCCTGTTCAGGGCTGGGATCACCCCAACGGAATTGTTGGCTGCATTGCGGTTTGGGCTGGTAATATCAGGCTTATCGATAACATGATGTTTAAATAGTTCCGAAAACAGTATAAGGCGATGATGATTGAAGTTTGCAAGTCGAAAATCCATAGGGTTACTATCACCGAGGCTAACCTTAACTACATTGGTAGCATTACCATTGACGAGGACCTGATGGATGCAGCAAACATTATTGAAAACGAAAAGGTTCAGATTGTCAATATAAACAACGGCGAACGCCTTGAAACCTACGTGATAAAGGGTGAGCGTGGTAGTGGCCAAGTTTGCCTCAATGGACCTGCTGCACGCAAGTGCGTGGTGGGCGATGTAGTAATTATTATTTCCTATGCTACCATGGATTTTGAGGAGGCCAAAAAGTTTAAGCCCACTGTAATTTTCCCCGACACCGCCACCAACAAGCTTGTATAACAAACCCGTTTACTGCATTGAAAAGCATAGTGAAATCAAGGCTATTTAACTTTGCCGTATTCTTTTCCCTTGCCATTGTACTGCTCTACTACGCTTTCAGGAGTGTCGATTTTACCCATATTGCTCAGGGTTTTAGGGAGGTAAGCTATTTCTGGATAGCCATTTCACTTTTAATTGCCCTTATTGCCCATGCTCTTAGGGCTATTCGCTGGGGTTACCTTATGGAGTCCCTTGGCCATAAACCTCCATTTGGTAGCCTGTTTGCAGCAGTAATGTTCGGTTACCTGGCTAATCTAGCTCTCCCCCGCTTTGGCGAGGTGGCAAAATGTGGTAGCGTAAGTAGGGTTTCCCGAATCCGTTTTGAGTCGCTTGTTGGAACCGTAGTGGTTGAGCGCGCTGCCGACCTTGCAATGCTCCTGATTGCAACTGTTATTGTGGTTCTTGTCAAAATCGATTCCTTTGGCCAGTATATCTACTCAAGGATTGTTCATCCCATTGAGCAAAAGGTCATACATATTGAGGGGTATAAAATTGTTATTCTACTGGTGATGGCAATCGCATTTCTACTCCTTATCCGTTTCATTTTAAAGAGCGATTTCCTGGGCGAGAAACTGAACGGGAAAATCAGAAGTGCTGTAATAGGCGTTATCGATGGACTAAAGAGTATTTACCGAACACCCAGGGTAATCCAATTCGCACTGCTCTCGGTTTTAATTTGGGTAAGCTACTGGCTAATGACCTGGGCTTTACTTTGCTCTACCCCAATTACATCGAACCTTACTGGCTGGGATGCACTGTTTATCATGGTTATTGGTTCCTATGGTATGACTGTTCCCGTACAGGGCGGTTTTGGGGCTTACCACATTATCACTGCCTCGGCCCTTGGCATTTTTGGAATCACTTACGAGAACGGGTTGATATTTGCAATCATCTCGCACGAATCACAAACCATTTTGTTGGTTATTGCAGGAATTGTATCGATGGTTTACCTCTACATTAAGCAGCGCAAGCCATTGGCGTAGAAAATTCCAATTTACAGCATTGAAAGTTGTTACATACACGTTAAAAGTATACATTTGTGAGCTGAATGTGGAAAGATTTGGCTGATTGCAACCACAAAAATAAATGCTAAAACAGCGATTATTCCAGCAATCGATCAAACCTTCCCCATAGATATTTGTTTAACCTAAAAGTTTTTTACTATGGGATATTTATTTACTTCGGAGAGCGTATCGGAAGGGCATCCCGATAAGCTGGCCGATCAAATTTCCGATGCTCTGCTCGATGAGTTTTTACGTCGCGACCCCAACTCAAAGGTGGCATGCGAAACACTGGTTACTACCGGTTTAGTTGTTTTAAGTGGCGAGGTTAAAACCCATGCATATGTTGATGTTCAGGAGGTTGCCCGCCGGGTTATCCGCCGGATTGGTTACACCAAGCACGAGCTGAGGTTCGATGCCGAGTCGTGCGGCGTTATCTCATCAATCCATGAACAATCGCCCGATATTAACCGTGGCGTTGAGCGTGGCGATGAGTACTCGCAGGGTGCAGGCGACCAGGGTATGATGTTTGGCTATGCCTGCCGCGAAACCGACGACTATATGCCACTTGCCCTTGTGCTTTCGCACGTGTTGCTCATGGAGCTTGCCAAAATCCGCAGGGAGGGTAAGCAGATGACCTACCTCCGTCCCGATGCCAAGTCGCAGGTAACCATTGAGTACGACGATAATAACCAGCCCCTCCGAATCCATACCATTGTTGTATCCACCCAGCACGATGAGTTTGATGCCGACGATGATAGGATGCTGAACAAGATCAAGGAGGATGTTCGCACTATCCTTATTCCAAGGGCTAAAGCCCGTTTCCCTGAAAGGGTTCAAAAGCTTTTCAATGACGATTACATTTTACACGTTAACCCTACCGGTAAGTTCGTAATAGGCGGTCCGCATGGCGATACCGGCTTAACCGGACGTAAAATTATTGTTGATACCTATGGCGGCAAAGGGGCCCATGGTGGTGGCGCTTTTTCGGGCAAGGATTCCAGCAAGGTTGACCGCTCCGGTGCATACGCAGCCCGCCATATTGCCAAGAACATGGTTGCTGCCGGCATTGCCGATGAGGTTCTCATTCAGGTAGCATACGCCATTGGCGTTGCCGAGCCCGTAGGGCTTTACGTTAATACCTATGGAACTTCGCACGTTAAGCTTACCGATGGCCAAATTGCTGAAAAAATTAAGCAGATCTTCGATTTGCGTCCGGGTGCCATTGTTAAACGTTTGGGCCTAAAGAATCCCATTTTTGAGGAAACCGCTGCCTATGGCCATTTTGGTCGCGATTACTACAAGCGCGAGGTGGAATTTATTGTGAATGGCAACTGTGAGGGCGAAAAGGTGGTTAAGCGCGAGGTGGAATTCTTTACCTGGGAAAAGCTCGACTATGTTGACACTCTCCGCAAGGAGTTTAACCTGTAAAGGGGGTTCACCATAGTACTTGATTTCATTAGAGAATACGCTACCTTTAATCCTGAGCGTCCTGTCCCGCCTTAGTTGGGAGCAAAGGATATCATTATTAGTGTGCAGTGTTCAGTATGCAGAGTACAGGGGGGTAGTGTTTCGTGTTTAGTGTTTCGTATTTAGTGAAAATCTGCGTATATGACCCCAATCTGTGCTATCCGTGTTCTATTGAATTTACTATCAACTGTCAACCAACAACCATTAACTAAATAGGTATCACAAGGTTACACGGTGTAACACGGTGTTACACAGATTGGCATTCACGAACAACGATACACGAACAACGAACAACGAACAACGCTTCCTGCCCCGTAGGGGCGTAATATTTGTAACTCCATGGCCACTCCCCTATGTATTGCGATGCACGCAATGATACTCCAAAGAATAAAACTGAAACGTTGCATCGCAACAGAAGGGCATTGCAAAGAGCCTTTTACATGTTCTTTCTTGTCTTGATACAAGAAAGAACCAAAGAAAATCAAGGCTGAAAAGCCCGACCCGATGGGTACCCCGTGGGTGGAACTGCTGCGCGATACAATTCGCCACGCCTGCGGCGTGACTCATGTGGTATCGCTTACAAAGCCCACCGCAACGTTCCACCCCCGCCCCTTTGCCGTGTCAGGCTTTTATGCCATTGCCTGCTTTTTCCGTTCCATACTCTCTCAGGGAAAAAGGCTGGGGGTGAGGTCGTTTTACACATTCAACCTAGATGCCCCCTCTAAATCTCCCCTGAGAGGGGAGACTTTAACCCTGCAAAAAAGTTTCCTAATTGCCTCTCCCCTCTCATATCAGGAGAGGGGCGGGGGTGAGGTCAATTCCACGAACAACGCACCCAGCCCCGTAGGGGCTAAACATTTGTAACTCCATACCTATTCCCATGTGTTTTGCGATGCACGCAATATTTTTCCAAAGAGCAATGGTGAAGCTTTGCATCGCAACAGTAGACCATTGCAACGAACGATTTCCTAACAACCAATCATAAGGAGATAAAGGAATATAGAGATGCTTCGACAAGGCTCAGCATGACAAAGTGAGTGAGGGAGCCCATCATGTTGTCATTCCGAGTTAGCCGAGGAATCTCATTAAATAATGGATGAAGGTATTATGAGATGCTTCGGCGAAGTCTATCCCTATAAATTGGAACTCAGCACGACAGCGTGATGTTTCGCTCGCGCGCAACATGACTAATAACCTTAACTAAACAACATTGATTTAAAATTTCAGATTCAAGATTTTAGGTAAACTCTTATGCCATCAACCATCAACTAAATCGGTATCACAGGGTTACTCAGAGTTTTCAAGGTGTTTCACAGTGAAAATCGGCCTAATCTGTGTCGTCTGCGTTCCATTACCAAACTAAACACTATACACAAAACACTAAACACACCTTAACTAACAACCATCAACTGTCAACCATCAACCATCAACCATCACCTTACAACTAAACCTGTTAACCCATACTTTCCATCAATATAAGGGACAAATTTTCCTCAAAAACAATTTTTTGGCTTACATTTACAAAAATTTTGATCTATGCTTGCATACATAACCTGGAATATCAATCCTGAAATTTTTAGTATTGGCCCGTTCTCAGTACGATACTACGGCCTAATGTGGGCCATGGCCTTTTACATTGGTTATGTCATATTTAACCGCTTTGTAAAGCGTGAGCACCTGCCCGAGGGTTTCCTCGACTCGCTAACCATGTACATGATTGTAGGCACAGTAATTGGAGCCCGCTTGGGTCACTGCCTTTTCTACGAGCCGGAATTCTACCTCAGCAACCCGCTCGAAATCCTTAAGATCTGGCACGGAGGCTTGGCCAGCCATGGTGCGGCCATAGGGATACTAATTGCCCTTTACCTTTTTGCCCGCAAGCAAAAGGTCCCCATGATTTACGTTATTGATAGGGTTGTAATAACCGTAGCAATTGGTGGTGCCTTTATTCGCCTGGGAAATCTGTTTAATTCTGAAATCTACGGGGTTGAAACCACACTGCCCTGGGGTTTTATTTTTGTGCGGAATGGCGAGGTGATCCCCAAACACCCCACACAGCTTTACGAGGCACTATCGTACACCGCAATATTTATCCTGCTTTACTGGCTTTACCTAAAGGCAGATGGCAAGCTGCGTAACGGTTTCATTTTTGGTATCTTCCTCATCCTACTCTTTGGCGCACGATTCCTGATTGAGTACGTAAAAGAACCACAGGTTGAGTTTGAAAAACACATGATGCTAAACATGGGGCAGTGGCTTAGCTTACCCTTTATTGCAGCAGGAATTGGATTTTTGATTTACTCATACCTTAAACCTTCGGTTTTTATCCCACAGGACAACATATATGGCCCCCAAAACAAAATGTACAATTTTTGAAAATACACATGGCTGATAATTAGATACATACGAAATTCTCACTTAAAACAAAATGTACCAAATGGGTTAAAACTGGGTTAATATATGCGGTTAAATTAACACTAAAAAGCGACATTAAGGTTAAACATTGGCTCTTTAAAATACAAGAAATTATAAGGAATGGATGACATTTTAAGCCCCTTTCTAAAAGGGGTTTTTTTGTTGCATTTAAATGGGGTTGAAAATTGTAAAAAAATGGGTTAGGGGGCAGCTGGGCGGTCAGCTGGGGGGTCAGCTGGGGGGTCAACTGGGGGGTCAAAACAGGGAAAAAAAATAGGGCATTAAAGGGAGGGTAAGTCCAAAAAACAGGCAAAAAAACTGCTAAAAAGTAAAATAGAGGGGGGGAAAATTCCGTAATATATACAATTGAAAAACACATAAAACGCACTATATCAGTGCAATAAAAAATATATGGGTGTAAAATGTGTGCGTGTGGATCGTTACCCCATGGAGTTAATGCGAACTGATGCCTTAACGTGTGCTGCAAATCGTATCGATTCAATTGGGAAGTCCTTGGGTTGGTGGTGTTCGTTATAGCTAACCAGCGTTACATATCCGGGAATATCCGATTTTTTGACATATTTAACAGTAACATAGGCATCTCCATTATTTACTATCGATAGCAAATACATTTCCCCCCATAAAATATTGTTAATATCGTGTAATACCTTATATATAATAATATCGCCGCTTTTGAGTAGCGGATACATGCTATCGCCCACCACGTATATGGCCCCGTCGCACTTGGGCAGGTTGGGTATCTCGAGGTATGCAATGGGTTCATTGTCTGATATTTGCTCGTACACCTCCACCACGCCAGCAATGGCATCAACGCTGTATAGGGGTATGCGTGCGCTGGTCAGGGGCCTATCAGTTTTGCCGGGAAATCGTGTAACGCGCTCTTCGGTCACTGCCAGGCTATTCAATTCCCCATCCCTTAGCATCGGACCCTCTCCCGTAAGTAACCAGGTTGGATTAATATCTGGTACTAAGGTTAATATATTAACTATTGAATTGCTATTTATAGGTGTTTTTTTTGCTTTACCTTTAAAATTATTATATGTTAATCCAATTTTATTGCAAAAATCTTCTAACCTAAATCCTTTATATTTAGCTATTTGCAAAATTCTTTCTTTTATAGTCAAAATATTGTCCATTAAATTTTGATAGTTAATATATTTACCTTATATTTGTTACATGAAATTAAATCAAAATTAATACAAATGAATACAGAAAAAAAATATAGTGAGCTAAAAAATTATCTAAAACGGGGCGACGCCCCTAAACTTGCCCGCCTAACCGGCTACAGCGCCATAACCATACGGGCCATGCTGCAGGGCAAGCGCACCATGCACCCACTGGTTGAAGCGGCAATAAAAAAACTTACCGAAAGCCGCATAAACAGCATGGATAAGGAAGTAACCCAAATAAAATAACTAAAAACAGATGTCTATGAAAAAAGAAAAAAAGATTATTACCCCATTAAAATGGGAGGTGTTGTTTTTAAAAGGACACGACGAGAATATTACGGTTAAGACTCTTAGGGTCTTTGGATTACCACTTTTTGTAGCAACATACAAAACCCCAACGGAGTATGGTTTTATTTCAAAAGCCTAATAACCTCGTCGGCATGTTTTGTAAGTTCTTCGAAAAAATCCCGCAAGAGGCGCGATGCTGCTCCATCGGATGGGGCTGCGGGAACAACCCTTGATGGATGCCCGAACCGGGAGCTGTGCGGTGCGAATGGGCAGGCGCTGCACAGTAGGGCGGGTGGATGGCCGCGGCGCACGGAACACTGCCCAGTTGCGCCTGACAGCCGGGAACAGACCGGTTTTTTAAAACAAAGCTTATGCCCCAGTACCACAATGGCATACTATGTATAACGGTTGACGAGTGGCTCCAGTCTGGACTCACCTATGATCAATACAAAAACGACAAAAGGCGTGGCTACCTGACTATTATAAGAACGGGTGGCGGAGGGCATCCGGCACTCATTGAGTACAACACCCTGCGGGGCGACAGGCGGGCTGTAATTGAGGGGCATTTTGGCGATGTATCCAGGCTGGCCCAGCGCGCCACGCTGGAGGACTACATCAAGCCCGATGCCGATGCCGCTCGCTACTACACCGCCTATAGGCTCCCCGATGGGCGCCCACTGCGCGAGGAGGCCCGGGTGAAGTACCTGTCGGAGGCCTGCATACTCAACGCCCTGATACGCTACCTTAACGATGCTCGAGCCCGTCGCCGGGCCATGGGCATGCGCAAGGGTGAGCTATATACCCATGCGGCAGGCCTGATCGACGAGCTCGACCGCAGCCGCTACCCCCACGACTTGCCCCTTAACCCGCGCCGGCTCAAGGAGCTGGTACAGAAGTACAGGGAAAACGGCTACGAGGCGCTGGTACACGGCAACTGGTGCAACCGCAACAGCCGTAAGGTTAACGAGAAGGTTGAGCGCCTGCTCATTTCCATATACTGCATGGAGAATTTACCCTTTGGGGAGTGGGTGCACGACTACTACCTGCAGTTCCTGTCGGGTACGCTCAGGATTGCCGATGCCGAAACG